>JAEVZM010000133.1 GCA_023392225.1 Pseudomonadota bacterium | reverse complement strand
GGGTCATGCTGCGCGCGCTGCTCGGCAGCAGCACGGGGCTCAAGGTGTCGCTCGCCAATGACGGCCAATGCGCGGTCACCGCCGAGTGGCGCTTCGGCGAGACCGCCCGGCACCTCTCCAATTTCGTCTACGTCTCGCTCGGCATGGGCCTCGGCTGCGGCGTGATGATCAACGGCGCGGCGTTCGGCGGATCGAGCGGCAACGCGGGCGAGCTAGCCCACACCACCGCGGTGCCCGGCGGCACCCCCAGCATCAGCGGCAAGCGCGGCTGCCTCGAGACCTACGTGTCGATCGACTCGGCGCTCCGCTACCTCGCCGAGCGCGGGCTAGAGCTGCCCTCGCCCGAGGCCTTCGACCAGCTCGGCCCCGACCATCCGCTGGTCGCGGCCTGGATCGAGGAGGGTGTGGAGCCGCTCCGGACCGGCCTCAACACCCTCGAGAACCTGTTCGACCCCGAGACCATCATGCTCGGCGGCAGCGCGCCGGCGTGGCTGGTCGACACCTTCATCGCCCGCGTCCAGCCGCTCGCGCCTTCGGTCGGCCGCGTGCACCGCGCGCTGCCGCCCCTGGTCAAGGCGAGTCTCGGACGCGACTCCACCGCCCGCGGCGCGGCGGCCCTGCCGATTCTAGCGACCCTCAACCCGCAATACCGCCAGCTCACCCCCTTCGCCTGACCATCGCGGCGGGCCGTCGTCCGAGCCGCAGCCGAAGCTCACCAGATGGTGTAGCCGCAATCGACGACGACGATGCTGCCGGTCATGGCGGAGGCGGCGGCGCTGGCCAGAAACAGGAGCACCGAGGCGATCTCGTCCGCCTTGGCGGCGCGCCTCATCGGCATGAACTGCATCCAGGTCGGCATGAGATCCGGGTCGGTGAAGCCGTCGCTCGACATCGCCGTGTCGACATAGGTCGGCGTCCGAACCGAGGTGCGAGGCCCCCCCTCGCCGCAGCCGCGAATTCGTGCCTCATGCTCCCCGGCATGGCCAAGCCGGACGGATCGTCACATCCTCGACCGGCTAGCCGTCGCCGGGCCGGCTCGCGCTATACTCTTCGAAGTCGGTCGGTGCGCGCGTCGACACCACAGAGATGGACGATGAGCCGGGTCCTCTTCGAGATCGAAGGCCTCACCAAGATCTACCGGACGGGCGACGTCGAGGTCCGGGCGCTCCGGGGCGTCGACGCGACGCTCTACGAGGGCGAGGTCGCCGTCCTGCTCGGCGCCTCGGGAAGCGGCAAGTCGACGCTCCTCAACATCCTTGGCGGCCTCGATGCGGCCTCCGGCGGCTCCGTCCTGTTCAGGGGGGACGATCTTGCCGGCTACAACGAGCGCCAGCTGACGCTCTACCGCCGGAACCACGTCGGCTTCGTCTTCCAGTTCTACAACCTGATCCCGAGCCTCACCGCCAAGGAGAACGTGGCGCTGGTCACCGAGATCGCGCGCAATCCGATGCGCCCCGAGGAGGCGCTGGAGCTGGTCGGCCTCAAGGAGCGCATCTCGCACTTTCCGGCCCAACTCTCGGGCGGCGAGCAGCAGCGGGTGGCGATCGCCCGGGCCGTCGCCAAGCGGCCCGAGGTGATGCTCTGCGACGAGCCCACCGGCGCGCTCGACTCGAAGACGGGCGTGCTCGTCCTCGACGCGCTGATGCAGACCAATCGCGAGCTCGGCACCACCACCGCGATCATCACCCACAACGCCCCGATCCAGGCCCTCGCCCACCGGGTCCTCCACTTCTCCGACGGTCGGATCAGCGAGGTGACCGAGAACACCCGCCGCCTCTCGCCCGCGGATATCGACTGGTGAGGCGATGAAGGCGCTCGACCGGAAACTCCTGCGCGACCTCCTCCGGCTCTGGGCCCAGTCGCTGGCGGTCGCCGTCGTCATGGCCTGCGGCGTCGCCACGCTCATCCTATCGCTCGGCACCTGGCGCTCGCTCGAGGAGACCCGCACCGCCTATTACGAGCGCTATCGCTTCGGCGACGTCTTCGCGTCCGCGGTCCGCGTCCCGCGCGCCCTCGTCGACCAGGTCGCGACCATCGACGGCGTCGCCGGCATCGAGGCGCGGATCACCGAGCCGTTCCTCCTCGACATCGAGGGCATGCGCGAGCCGGCGAGCGGCATCGCGATCTCGCTGCCGCCGGGCAACGATCCGGCGGTCAACGCCCTGTACCTGCGCGACGGACGCCTGCCGGAGATGACCCGCGCCAACGAGGTGGCGATCAGCGCCGGCTTCGCCGAGGCGCACGGATTCGGGGTCGGCTCCCGCTTCACCGGCCAGTTCGGCAGCGCCAAGGTGACGCTCACCGTGGTCGGCATCGCGCTCTCGCCCGAGTATGTCTATGCCGTCGGCCCGGGCGACATGATGCCGGACAACCGGCACTTCGGCGTGGTGTGGATGCCGGAGGAAACCCTCGCCGCGCTCTACGACCTCGACGGCGCATTCAACGCGCTGAGCCTCATGCTCCTGCCCGGCACGAGTCGCGCGGCCGTGATCGACGAAATCGACCGGCTCCTCGAGCCCTATGGCGGTACCGGGGCGATCGAGCGCAAGGACCAGCTCTCCAATGCCTTCATCGACAGCGAGCTGACCCAGCTGCGCGGCATGGCGGTGCTGATCCCGCCGGTGTTCCTCCTGGTCTCCGCCTTTCTCATCAACATGATCCTGTCGCGGCTGGTCGCCCTCGAGCGCGAGCAGATCGGCCTGCTCAAGGCGCTCGGCTACGGCCGCACGGCGGTGGTGTGGCATTACCTCAAGCTGGTTCTGGTCGTCGCCGTGATCGGCATCGTGCTCGGCAGCGGCGTCGGAACCTGGCTCGGCCGCGGCATGACGGTGATGTATGCGCGCTTCTACAGCTTCCCGTTCCTGATCTTCCGCTCAAGCCCGGACATGTACCTCATCGCCGCGGGCGTCACCGTCGCCGCGGCCGCACTCGGCGCGTTCCAGGCGAGCCGTGCGGTCTTCAACCTGCCACCGGCCGTCGCCATGCGCCCACCGGCGCCATCGAGCTATCGCCAGCTGTTCAACGGCGCCTTCGAGCGCACCGCGCTGTTCTCGCAGCTCACCACCATGGCGATCCGGCACCTCCTCCGCCGCCCGGTGCGCGCCGGACTGACCGCGCTCGGCATCTCGTTTGCCGTCGGCCTGGTGGTCATGGCCCTCGGCATGTTCAGCTCGATCGCCTTCGTGATGGACACGGTGTTCTTCCGCACCAACCGCGAGGATGCCACGCTGGTGTTCTCCGACTCGCTGCCGGAAACGGTGATGGCCTCGGTCCGGCGGCTTCCGGGCGTGCTCGCCGCCGAGCCCTACCATGCACTGCCGGCCCGGATCTCCAACGGCCACCTGTCCCGGCAGCTCTCGATCACCGGCAAGCCTCAAAGCCCGGATCTCAGCCGCGTGCTCGACGCGGATCTTCGCCCCGTCGACCTGCCCGAGTCGGGACTGGCGCTCGGCGATGCGGCGGCGCGGCTGCTCGACGTGCGCGTCGGCGACGTCGTCCGCGTCGAGTTCCTGACCGATGCACGGCGCGCCGTCGAAGTCCCGGTGACGCAGATCATCCAGAGCTATCTCGGGCTGGCGGCCTTCGCCGACATCGACGCCCTCGCCCGCATGGCGGGCACCGGACCACGCGTCGCCGGCGCCCATCTCGCCATCGACCCCGCGCAGCTCGACGCGCTCTATGCCGCGGTCAAGGAGACGCCGGAGATCGCCGCCATCGCCCTCCAGGCCGTCTCCCGCGATCGCTTCCAGGAGACGATCGAGGAGAACATCTCGCTGATGCTCGGCGTGTTCATGACCCTTGCCATCATCATCGCCTTCGGCGTCGTCTACAACAGCGCCCGCATCCAGCTCTCGGAGCGGGCGCGCGAGCTCGCCACGCTTCGCGTCCTCGGCTTCGGCCGTGGCGAGGTATCGGGCGTGCTGTTCATCGAGACCGGCGTGGTGGTCGCGCTCGCCCAGCCGCTCGGCTGGGCGCTCGGCGCGCTCATCGCCAACGTCGTCGTCGCGGGCATGGCGACCGACCTGTTCCGCATGACGGTGGTGTTCGAGCCGTCGAACTTCGCGACGGCCAGCCTGATCGTCGTCGGAGCGGCGCTGGTCTCGGCGCTGATCGTCCGCCGTCGGGTCGACCGGCTCGACCTCGTCCGCGTGCTCAAGACCCGGGAGTAGCCTGATGGTGTCGAAGTGGCTGAAGCGGATCGTCGGAGGGGTGATCGTCCTCGCCCTCGTCGCCGGCGTGATCTACGCGCTGCTGCCCCAGCCGGTAGCGGTCGACATGGCGATCGTGGATCGCGGGCCGATGGAGGTCACCATCGACGAGGAGGGGATCGCCCGAATCCGGGACATCTTCCGGGTCTCGGCGCCGATCACCGGGCGCGTCGAGCGCCTGCCGGTGGACGTCGGCGACCTCGTGGTCGCCAACCAGTCGATCGTTGCGGCCATCCACCCGGTCCAGCCCTCGCTGCTCGACGTGCGCACCCGGAGCGAGCTGCAGGCGGCGGTCGATGCGGCACGCGCCGCGGTAACGCTGGCCGAGGCCCAGGTGATGAGCGCGGAAACCAACATCCGGCTGAAGCGTGCCGATCTCGAGCGCGCCAAGGCGCTCGCCAACAACGCGACCATCTCGGTGAGCGCCTTCGAGCGGATCGCCGCCGATGTCGAGACCGCGGAAGCCCACCTCAAGGAGATGCAGGCCGCCCTCGATCTCCGCCGCAGCGAGCTCGCCAGCGCCGAGGCGCGGCTGATGGGGCCGGAAGCCGGTGCCAACTCGGATGTGTCGGTGACCGTGCTCGCCCCCACCGACGGCACCGTCCTCAGCCTCCTCAGCGAGAGCGAGCAGGTGGTGCTGAGCGGCGGCCCGCTGCTCGAGGTCGGCGATCCGGCGAACCTCGAGATCGTGGTGCACCTCCTGTCCTCCGACGCGGTCGGCATCGCTCCCGATGCCCTGGCACGCATCGACGGCTGGGGCGGCCCGGTGCTGACCGCCCGGCTTCGCCGGATAGACCCCGCCGCCTACACCAAGGTGTCGGCGCTCGGCATCGAGGAGCAGCGCGTCGATGCCATCTTCGACATCGAGAGCCCGCGCGAGGATTGGCAGCGGCTCGGCCACGAGTTCCGCGTCATGGTCCACATCCCCGTCTGGAGCGCCGAGGACGCGATCCGGCTGCCGCTCGGTGCCCTCTTCCGGCGGGGCAATGCCTGGCACGTCTTCCAGGTGGTCGACGGCAAGGCGACGCCGGTGCCGGTCACGATCGGCCACCGCAACAACAGCTATGCCGAGATCCTCGACGGCCTTGCCGAGGGCGCCGTCGTCGTCCTTCACCCGAGCGACCGGGTGGTCGACGATGTCGCGGTCGAGCCGCGGGAGACCTGAGCCAAAGGGTCGACAGGGGTGCTCGCCGGCAGCGCTCGGCGCGCCAGAACGACCGCGGGCGAAGTGGACAGCCGATGGCGCTGACCGTACACTCCCGGCGCGCGTGGAATTGTCGAGGGCCGCGAGGTGCGAAAGCTCATCGCCAAGCTCAATATTGAGCATTTCAGGAGGCTGCTCGCTTCCGAGAACGATGAGGCGAAGCGGGAAACCCTCGCGCGGCTGCTGGCTGAAGAGGAAGCCAAGCTGAGCAGGCTCGAAGCGCAGCCGCCCCAGTCCGGCCCCAAGGAGTGAAGCCGCCCGCCACCGCGCCCGGCCGTGTCACCAAGTCGATGAGCAGGAAAGACATGGAGGACGACGGCCAGGCGGAAGTCTTCGCCTTCCTCGCCGATCCCCAGACTTACGAGCTGCTGTACCCGGTGGTCCGGATCGACACGCATAGCGCGGTCGTGTTCCTCGCCGGGCTCGACGTCTACAAGGTCAAGCGCGCGGTGCGCTTCCCCTTCCTCGACCAGTCCACGCTCGAGAAGCGGCGAAAGGCCTGCGAGCTGGAGGTCGCCGTCAACCAGCGCTACGCGCCGGAGATCTACTACGGCGCGGTGCCGATCACCCGGGAGGGAGCGGGACTCGGCATCGGTGGCGAAGGCGAGCCGGTCGAGTGGGCCGTGCACATGCGGCGCTTCGACGAGACCCGCACCCTCGACCATGTCGCCGAGCGGGGCGAGCTGGAGGCGCCGCTCGTCATGCGCCTGGCCGAGGTCGTCCTTGCCACCTATCGCGATGCGGAGGTGCGCGACGGTGCCGCCGCCACCGCCGCGCTGAGGGGCGTGGTCGAGGAGACGCTCGCCGCGCTCGCCGCGGCGGAGACGTATTTCCCGGCCGACGAGACGGCGGAGCTCGCCGCGGCGATGACCGATGCCTTCGACCGGCTGATGCCGCTCCTGCTCGATCGCGGGCGACGCGGATGCGTGCGGCGCTGCCATGGCGACCTGCACCTGCGCAACATCACCATGCTCAATGGCGTACCGACGCCGTTCGATGCGATCGAGTTCGACGAGGCGATCGCCAGCATCGACAAGCTCTACGACCTCGCCTTCCTGCTCATGGACCTGTGGGAGAAGGAGCTGCCGGCACAGGCGAACCTCCTCCTCAACCGGTACCTGTGGGGCTCGCCGGACCTCTCGGGCGAGCTCGAAGGCCTCGCCGCGCTGCCCCTCTTCATGAGCCTCCGCGCCGCCGTGCGCGCCAAGGTCGAGGCGCTGCGCCTCGCCGAGGTCGCCCATGGCCCCGAGGCGGTGACCGAAGCCCTGCGCTACTTCGCCTATGCCCGACGCTTCATGATGCCGGCACCGCCGCGCCTGGTGGCGATCGGCGGGGTCTCCGGCACCGGCAAGTCGACCATCGCGGCCCGGATCGCGCCGCAGCTCGGCCGCGCGCCCGGCGCGGTGCACCTGCGCAGCGACATCGAGCGGAAGCGCCTGTTCGGGGTTCCGGAACACCACCACCTGCCCGACGAGGCCTATGCCCGCCCGGTGACGGAAGAGGTCTTCGCCTCGCTCCGCGCGCAGGCGGCGATCGCGCTCGCGGCGGGACAGAGCGTGGTGGTCGATGCCGTCCACCGCCGGCCGGAGGAGCGCGACCTGATCGCCCGGGTCGCGGCCGCGGCGAATGCGCCCTTCGCCGGCATCTGGCTGGAGGCGCCGCTCGACGTCGCGACCGAGCGCGTCGAGGCCCGCCGCGATGACGCCTCGGACGCGACGGCGGCAATCGTCGCCATGCAGGCGGCCCAGCCGGCGGGACCGATCACCTGGACGCGGATCGATGCCGCGGGCGAGGTCTCCGACGTCGTCGCGGCGGCCCTCGCTGCCACCGAAGGCAGGAAGGCGTAGCACGCGGGCGCCGAGATCCCGCGGCGATCTATGACCTTGGAGATCGGATGCCGGAGGACTTAGACTTGCCGGCAGCCAAGACCCCAGCATGCCGGCCAAGCTTCCATGGCGAACGACGCGCATCCATCGGAACCTGACGCAGCGGCCCCGGGCCGGGTCGTCGCGGTCCGCGGCGCGGTTCTCGACGTCTGGTTTCCCACCGGCCCGCTGCCGCCGATCGACGATTGCCTGGTCATCGACGGCGGGGCGGGCAAGCGCATCCTCGCCGAGGTGCGGTCCCACCGCGACGAGCATGTGGTGCGCGCCATCGCGCTCCAGGCGACCTCCGGCCTCGCCCGCGGCACGCCGGTCTCCCTCCACGGCGGACCGCTCCGGATTCCGGTCGGGGATGCCGTGCTCGGCCGCCTCCTCGACGTCACCGGCCGGATCGGCGACGGCGGACCGCGCCTGCCGGACGACACGCCGCAGCGG
The DNA here is from genome assembly GCA_023392225.1 of Pseudomonadota bacterium. GTDB lineage: Bacteria > Pseudomonadota > Alphaproteobacteria > Rhizobiales > Kaistiaceae > Bauldia. The sequence goes on along the minus strand of JAEVZM010000133.1, from coordinate 2,491 downwards.
CCGATCCACCGCGCCCCGCCACCGATGGCGGACGAGACCGGGACCACGGAGCTGTTCGCCACCGGCATCAAGGTGCTCGACCTCCTCGCCCCCATCGCCCAGGGCGGCAAGGCGGCGATGTTCGGCGGCGCCGGCGTCGGCAAGACCGTGCTGGTGATGGAGCTGATCCACGCCATGGTCGCCGGCTACAAGGGCATCTCGGTCTTCGCCGGCATCGGCGAGCGTTCCCGCGAGGGCCACGAGATGCTCCTCGACATGCGCGGTTCCGGGGTGATCGAGCGCACCGTCCTGGTCTATGGGCAGATGAACGAGCCGCCCGGCGCGCGCTGGCGGGTGCCGCTGTCGGCACTCACCATCGCCGAGTATTTCCGCGACGAGGGCCATCGGAACGTGCTGCTCCTGATGGACAACGTGTTCCGCTTCGTCCAGGCCGGGGCCGAGATCTCCGGCCTCCTCGGCCGCCTGCCGTCGCGGGTCGGCTACCAGCCGACGCTGGCGAGCGAGGTCGGCGCGCTCGAGGAGCGGATCGCCTCCTTCCACGGCTCGTCGGTGACCGCGATCGAGGCCGTCTACGTGCCGGCCGACGACTTCACCGACCCCGCCGTCACCACCATCGCCGCCCATGTCGACAGCATGGTCGTGCTGTCGCGCGGCATGGCCGCCGAGGGCATGTACCCGGCGGTCGACCCGATCGCCTCCTCCTCCGTCCTCCTCGACCCGCTGATCGTCGGCGAGGAGCATGTCCGGGTCGCCGTGGCGGTGCGCCAGACGCTCGAGCACTATCGCGAGCTCGAGGACGTCATCGCCCTCCTCGGCATGGAGGAGCTCGGCCTCGAGGACCGCCGGACCGCGGAGCGCGCCCGCCGGCTGCAGCGCTTCCTCACCCAGCCCTTCGGCGTCACCGAGGCGTTCACCGGCGTCCCCGGCCGCTCGGTGGCGATCGCCGACACGATCGCCGGCTGCAAGGCGATCCTCGCCGGGGAATGCGACGACTGGAACGAGGGGTCGCTCTACATGATCGGCACCCTCGACGAGGCGCGGCAGCGCGAGCACGCGGCGCGGGCGGCAAGGACCGGCGCCACCGCCGCGAGCCATGCCGGAGCTGCGGCATGAGCGGCGCCCTCCACCTCACCATCAGCTCGCCGATGGCCGTCCTGGTCGATTCCGACGCGGTCCGCTCGGTCCGGGCCGAGGATCTGAGTGGCGGTTTCGGCATCCTTCCCGGGCACACCGACATGCTCACCGTCCTGCCGGCCTCGGTGGTCCGCTGGCGCGCGGCGGACGGCGGCGAGCGCTATTGCGCGATCCGCGGCGGGGTGCTGGTCGTCGCCAGCGGGCGCGACGTGTCGATCGCCTGCCGCGAGGGCGTGCTCGGCGACGATCTCGCCAGCCTCGAGAGCGCCGTCGAGGCGACCCGCGCCGGGGAGACCGCGGCGGAGCAGCGTGCGCGCGTCGAACAGACGCGCCTCCACGCCCGCGCCGTACGCCAGCTGATGCGCTATCTTCGACCCGGACGATATCCGGGCGCGATGCCGACCGATCCGGCGGAGAGTTCGACATGAGCAACGCGGACCTCGGCGAGGACCACACGGCCGATGCCGCCCGCCGGGCGGCGCAGCTCCGGGCCGAGGGCGAGAAGAACCCCGAGCCGTCGCTTGGCGCCCGCTTCGGCCAGATCGGCATCCTCGGCTGGACGATGATCGTCCCGACGCTGCTCGGCCTGTTCGTGGGGCGCTGGCTCGACCGGACCTTCCACACCGGCGTGACGTTCGCCGCCGCGCTCCTGATGGTCGGCGCCGGGTTCGGTCTCTGGTCGGCATGGCGATGGATGCACAGGCAATGAGCGCGCCGGTCATGGACCTCGTCCTTCACGCCGCAATCGGCTTCGCCGCGGGCTTCGCCGTCGGCCTCGTCCATTTCGGCTCGCTGTGGTGGAACGCACAGATGTTCGCGCGCGGCGGACGACTCGCCATCGCCTTCGCCCTCCAGATCGGCCGCTTCGCGCTCCTGGTCGCCGTCTGCATCGGCCTTGCCCGGCTCGGCGCCCTGCCGCTCCTCTCCGGCGCGCTCGGGCTGCTCCTCGCCCGCGGCATCCTCCTCCGTCGCCTGGGGACGGTGACATGACCGAGTCGCCGCTGACCCTCGACACCGTCTTCAGCATCGGGCCGGTGCCGATCACCGCACCGGTCCTGGTGACCTGGGCGATCATGGCCCTCCTCACGCTCGGCTCGATCGCGGTGACCCGCCGGCTCTCGCTCCAGCCCTCGAAGGCCCAGGCCGCGCTCGAGCTCCTGGTCAGCACGCTCGACAGCCAGATCCGCGACGCCATGCAGGTCGAGCCGGCCCGCTACCGGGCACTGATCGGCACCATCTTCGTCTACGTGCTCGTCGCCAACTGGGCGGCACTGATCCCCGGCATCGCGCCGCCGACCGCGCATCTGGAAACCGACGCGGCGCTGGCGCTGATCGTGCTGGGGGCGACGGTCTATTT
>JAEVZM010000102.1 GCA_023392225.1 Pseudomonadota bacterium | reverse complement strand
GCCCTCGGCCGTCCGCACGAAGCAGGCCCCGGCCCGGGTCGCCCGGAGAAGCCTGGCGAACTTGCGGCCCTCGCAATAGGCGACGTCCGAAGGGCCGGCCCGCTCCAGCGCGCCGATGCCGCTGACGATTCGGCCGGCAGGCTCGCCATCCGGCGCTGCGGCGCCGGTGAGCTCGGCCACCGCCGCCAGCGTCATCGGCGCCGGTGCGGGAAAGAAGGCGGGATCCGTCATGCGCGCCGTCCGGACAGCAAAAGGGGCCGCCGCGGAAGCGACGGCCCCTGATTGACTTGCAGTGGCGTCAAAATGTCCTGCCGGCGCTGAACCTGAACCACTGGAGGGTATCGGTCTTGGCCTTGGTCACGGCATAGGCCGCGTCGGCACGAAGCACGCCGATCGGCGAAGTCCACAGGACCGAGCCGCCGACCGACGACCGGATCACGTTGGGATCGATCACCGGACCGCCGCCCGCGGGGACGTCGACGCCCCACAGGTTGCCGGCATCGGCGAAGACCGCACCGCGCAGGCCGAAGTCCGGCGAGATGAGCGGGAACGGGAACTGAACCTCAGCCGTGGTCGCCCAGAAGTTCTTACCGCCGAGCGGCGTGTCGGTGATCTTGTCGACGACGCCATAACCGTAGTTGGCGAAGCCGCGGATCGTCTCACCACCCTTGAAGTAGTTGTCGATGGTGGAGACCTGCTGACCGCCGAGGCCGGTGATGGTGCCACCGCTGGCCTTGACCATGCCGACGATGTCCGCATCGGGAAGCAGCTCGGCGTAGAGGCGGGCCTCGCCTTCCGTCTTCATGTAGGAGACGTCGCCGCCCAGACCCGCGAACTCCTGGCGGAAGTTGAGCCAAGCGCCCTCGCGCGGGTCAACCCGGCTGTCGAGCGAGGTGTACAGCAGACCGTAGCCGGCCGACGACACCACCGTCGTCCCTTCCGGGAAGTAGACGCGGGTCTCCTTCCGGGAGTTGCTGATCTCCTGGTTCTTGTAGCGGTAGTTGGTGTTCAGGGTCAGCCGGTCGGTGATCGGCAGGCCGAGACGGACACCACCACCGATGGCGTCGAAATCGTACGGACGATAAGAGGTCCGCTTCTGCACGATCTTGAAGGCATCGACGCCGGCCGAGAGGTTCTGGCCCAGGAAGTAGGGATCGGTGAAGGCGATGTTGTAGGTCTGCTCGTCCTTGCCGAAACCCACCGAGATCCGGAGCTGCTGGCCGCGGCCGAGGAAATTCCGCTCGTCGAGCGACAGCTCGGCGACGATACCCTCGGTCGACACACCCGCACCGATCGAGAACTCGCCGGTGGAATCCTCCTCGACCTGCACCACCACGACCACGCGGTCCGGCGCGGAACCGGGCTCGGTCGTGATGCTGACCGTCTTGAAGAACTGCAGGTCACGCAGCTTCCGCTCGGCCCGGTCGACCAGCACGCGGTTGTAGGGGTCGCCTTCGGAGAAGTCGAACTCGCGACGGATCACGTAGTCGCGCGTCTTGGTATTGCCGAACACCTCGATCCGCTCGACGTAAAGCCGCGGGCCCTCGTCGATCAGGTAGGTCACCGAGATGGTGTTGTTGGTGTAGTCGCGGTCACCGCGCGGGCGGACCTGGGCGAAGGAGAAGCCTTCACGCGACAGGGCCAGCGACATCTGCTCGATGGTGCGCTCGATCTCGCCCGAGTCGAACACCCGCCCCGGCTTGGTGGTGATGTAGCGCCGCAGCGTATTGGGATCGAGGCCCGGCACCGTCGAATCGAGGTCGATCGTCGAGAACCGGTACTTCGGCCCTTCCTCGACGGTGAACACGACCGAATAGCGGTTCTTCGCCTCGTCAAAGTCCCAGTCCACCGAGATCACGCGGAAATCGGCGTAGCCGTGGCTCATGTAGAACTGGCGAAGCTCTTCCTGATCCTGAGCGACCCGGCCCTCGTTGAAGATGTCCTTGCGGCTGAGGATCGTGAGCAGGCTGCGCCGCTTGGACTCGATGACGCTGGCCAGACGCGAATCGGAGAAGGCGTTGTTGCCGACGAAGGTGACTCGGCCGATGGCGGTGCGGCCGCCCTCGTCGATCACGAAGGCCACGTCCGCCCGGTTGTTGCCGAGCGGGGTGACGACGTAGCTGATCTCGGCTTCGCCGCGGCCCTGCGTGGCGTAATAGTCGTTGAGGCGCTGGACGTCGCCCTGCACCTTCGCGTCGGTCAGCACGCCGCGAGGCTCCGTCTGCAGGATCTGCATCAGGACTTCGCTCTTGACCTTCTTGTTCCCGCGAATCACGACCGAATTGACGATCGGGTTCTCGACGACGTTCACCACGAGGCTGTTGCCGCTCTGCGTGATGGTGACATCGGCGAACAGACCCGTTCCGTAGAGGGCCTTCACCGACTCGTCGATCTCCGCACTCCCGAAGGACTTCCCGGGAGTGATGAGGATGTAGTTCCGCACGGTCCCCGCATCGATACGGTCGTTACCCGTCACGACGATGTTGGAGACAACGGCGGCCTCGGCCGCGGGGGAGGCGAGCATCACAGTCCCGATGCCGGCTACCGAACCGGCAAAGAGCCCCAGCGCGAGGGCCGCACTCCGAACGAACTTCCTGAATGAAACCATAAGGTTCGGCACACCCCGCTTCGCCACTAACCCATCCGGTCGACCCCTGACCGGATTCGCGCCCCAAGTTCCCCGGAGCGCAACGTTTACAGCCTTTTGCACCCTACGCAACCCGCACCCCCCGGCTCCGCCTCAAATCTACACCGGCGTTGCCTCCGAGACACGCATTTCGGCGCCGTCTCAGAGCCAGTTGAGGTTAATGATATCGTTTCTGAATGCGAAAATCATTAACGCGATCACCGCCGCGAAGCCGATTCTGAATCCGATCTCCTGAGTCCGCTCGCTGAGCGGCCGGCCGCGGATCGCCTCGATGGCGAAGAACAGGAGATGCCCGCCGTCGAGCATCGGCACCGGGAACAGGTTGATGATCCCGATGCTGATCGACAGCACCGCCGCGACGTTGAGGAGGACCGCCAGGCCCATCCGCGCGGCATCGCCGGAGATCTTGGCGACCATCAGCGGCCCGCCGAGCTGGTTGGCCGATTCCTCGCCGACGATGACCCGCCAGAGATAGGTGACGGTGCGCTCGGTGATGAACCACGTCTCGGCGACGCCGTCCGTGATCGCCCCGACCGGCCCGAAGGTCACGCGCTGCATGTCGCCGTCGGCGAAGCCGCCGACCACGCCGAGCCGGCCGACCATGGCGCCGTCCGGCCCGGGAGAGCCCGCCGGGGTGATGGTGAGGTCGAGCACCTGCCCGTTCCGGTCGACCACCACCGGCAGCGCGTCCCCGGCCCGCGTCCCGACGATGTCGCGAATATCGTCGAAATCGACCACCGCCTTGCCGTCGATCGAGCGGATCAGGTCACCGGGCTCGAGGCCAGCGACGGCCGCGGGCGAGCCGGGCTGCACCTGCTGCACGAGGGGCGGCATCGCCGGCCCGCCGATGCCGAGATCGCCGATGGTTCCGGCCATCCCGCCCGGCGCCGGCTCGCTGTCCGGGGTCGCGACCAGCTCGACCGTGCTGCCGTTCCGGTCGATCGTGAAGGTGAGCGGCCGGCCCGGGCTCAGCCCGATCAGCCGCTCGACCTCGGCATAGCCGGTGACGTTCCGGCCATCGACGGCGATCACCACATCACCCGGCTCAAAGCCGGCCACGGCCGCCGGACCCTCGGGCGCCACGTAGTCGATTCGCGGCGCCATCACGGAACGCCCGGAGACGAGCAGCATCACGGTGAAGATGAAGATGGCGAGGATGAAGTTGGCCGCCGGACCGGCGGCGACGATGAAGGCCCGCGCCCCGACGCTCTTGGCGGCGAAGGTGCGGCTCCGCTCCTCCGGCGTCATCGCCGCGATCGCCGCCTGGTCGGTGGCGCTCGCCTCGTTCTCGTCGCCGAGGAACTTGACGTAGCCACCGAGGGGAATCGCCGCGATCCGCCAGCGCGTCCCCTTGCGGTCGTAGAACCCGCCCAGCTCCGGCCCGAAGCCGATCGAGAAGGTGCTGACCGCCACGCCGCACCAGCGCGCGGCGAGGAAATGACCCATCTCGTGGATGAAGACGATGATGGTCAGGACGAACAGGAAGGCGAGGATGGTGAAGCCGAGATTGAGGCCGATGTCACCGAATGACCCGAGCAGATCCATCGTCTCAATCCATCCTTGTCAAAACCGGGGGTTCCTGCCGGCGGAGCGCTGAATTTCCTGCGATGCGAGACGCCGCCCTTCCCTGTCGAGCGCCAGGACCTCCTTGAGGGTGGTCGGGGTGCTGTCGAGGCCGGCGGCGCGCGCCGCAGACAGCGTATCCTCGACCAATCGGGCGATTTCGGGGAAGCCGATGGCGCCCGAGAGATAGGCCGCAACGGCGATCTCGTTCGCGGCGTTGAGGATATTGGTCGCCCAGCCACCGGCCGCGAGCGCCTCGCGGGCGACCCGAAGCGCCGGAAAACGATCGGTGTCGGGGCGCTCGAAGGTCAGGCGCCCGATCCGGGTCAGGTCGAGGCCGAGCGGGGCCGGCCGCGCCCCCGCCCGGCCAG
>JAEVZM010000064.1 GCA_023392225.1 Pseudomonadota bacterium | reverse complement strand
GCCATGGCCGTCTCGACCTTCCGCCGCTGCCCGGCGTCGAGCGAGCCGTGGTGGAGGGCGATCGGCAGGCCGTCGACATTCACCCGCCACAGCTCCTGGAACAGCAACTCGGCATGCGACCGGACGTTGACGAAGAGAAGCGTCATCCGGTGCGCCTGGATGAGCTTGTACATGTCCGGCACCGCATAGCGCGACGAATGCCCCGACCACGGGATGCGCTCCTCCGAGACCAGGATCTCGATGTCGGGCCTCGCCCCGCCCTCGACGACCACGATGTCGGCGAGCGCCGGCGCGCCGCCATCCGTCGCGGCCGCGCCACCCTCTCCCCGCACGCTGACGCCATCCTCTCCCCGCACGCCGGCGCCACCCTCTCCCCCTGCGGGAGAGGGTCGCTTCGCGAGTGGCGAAGCGGGGTGAGGGGTAAGCGCCTCCACGTCCTCGGCCGGCTCGGTCGTCCCCGCCCCCTCACCCGGCGCTTCGCGCCACCCCCGGATCAAGTCCGGGGCAGGCTCTCTCCCGCGAGGGGAGAGGGTCGGGTCGCGTGAGGTGGCGCCGCCCTGTCCCACCAGCCACCCGCGGAGCCCCTCCGGGTCGGCGACGGTGGCCGAGAGGCCGATGGTCCTGAGGCTCGGCGCGAGCGTCCGCAGCCTTGCGAGGCCGAGGGCCAGCAGGTCGCCGCGCTTGGAGGTGACCAGCGCGTGCAGCTCGTCCAGCACCACCATCTCGAGGTCGCCGAAGAAGCGCGGCGCGTCCTTGGCCGAGAGGAGGAGCGCCACCTGCTCGGGCGTGGTGAGGAGGATGTCCGGCGGCTTCAGCTTCTGGCGCTGGCGCTTGTGGACCGGGGTATCCCCGGTGCGGGTCTCGATGCTGATGCCGAGACCCATCTCGGCGACAGGGGTCTCGAGGTTCCGGGCGATGTCGACCGCGAGCGCCTTCAGCGGGGAGACGTAGAGCGTGTGGATGCCGCGCCCCTCGGGCCGGTTCGCCGGCGGCCGCTCATGGAGTGCGGTCAGCGTCGGCAGGAACCCGGCCAGCGTCTTGCCCGCCCCGGTCGGGGCGATCAGCAGCGTCGAGCGCCCGGCCCGCGCCTTCTGAAGCAGGGCCAGCTGGTGCGGGCGCGGCACCCAGCCCCGCCCGGCGAACCAGTCGGCGAAGACGGGCGGCAGGCCGGCGACCGGGGGGCGGGCTTTGCGGGCGGGACGGCTCACGGGCGGAGACTAGCCGGGGGCGGTGCGGGCGTCCATGGTTTGTTCTGTGGTCAAGGCAGAGCGCGGGACGGTCGTGTCTCAGTTTGAGAACTGCGGGGGAAAGGGCCGATGTCCCGCCGCGCCATCAGGATTGAGAACGGTGCATCGTTCGAGGCTTCGCGTCGCGAAGCACCTCAGCCCGAGGGGGCGTGAGCCGGCGCAGGTGCTGGTGGACGGGATCACCCTCTCAGCGCGCTGCCCAGGCGAGGCCGCGCTGGAGGATGGTGCGCATCTCGAGCACCTCGAACTCCTTCGCGACATGGCCGAGCGAGGAATAGAACACGCGCCCCGCGCCATGGTGGCGCTTCCAGACCACCGGCATCACGACCCCGTCGATCCACGGCGCGTGGTCGCCGTTGAACGTGGTCGTCGCCAGCACCTCGTTCGACGGGTCGACGTGCATGTAGTACTGCTCGGAGCGGTAGTCGAAATCGCTGATGCCGGCCATCACCGGGTCGTCGGGACGGGTGACGTTCACCCGGTAGTCGATGACGTTGCCGGGGTGCGCCACCCACTGGCCGCCGACCATGAACTGGTAGTCGGGGGCGTTGCGGAAGGCGTCGCCCATGCCGCCATGGTAGCCGCCGAGGCCGACCCCGCCGCGAATCGCCGCCTCGAGATTGGCGAGCTCGTCCTTCTCGATCCCCGCCATGGTGATGATCGGCACGATCAGGCTGAGGTCGTGGATCGCCGGATCGGCGAAGGCCGTGGTCGCGGTCTCGACCCGCACGGCGAAGCCCTCGGCCTCAAGGAGGCCCTTCACTGCCGCGGCACCCGCTTCCGGCTCGTGGCCGGCCCAGCCGCCCCAGACGATCATCGCCTCGCGCATCGCTTGCCTCCTCAGTCGAGAGTGCCGGGCACCAGGTCGGCCGGCAGCATCGCCGGACGCTTCGGCCGGCTGTCGATGGTGATGTGGCGGCCTTCGTCCGACGAGCGCTGCACCGCCTCCATCACTTCGAGCACGTGGAAAGCGAGGGCGCCGCTGGCGCGGTGGGGCCGGTTGGTCCGGATCGCGTGCGCCATGTCGGCGACGCCGATGATGCGGAAATTGCCGTTGGCATAGGCGTGCTCGGTGATCACCGGGCGCCAGTCGCCGGCGGCCGTGCCGATCTCGATCTGGCCGCCGAACCAGTTGGGGTCGGGCACCGCCATCGATCCCTCGCTGCCGTAGATCTCGATCGGCCGGTGCCGGTGGCGCGGCACGTCGAAGCTCATCACCATGGTGACCACCGGCCCGGAGGCGAACTGGAGCGTCGCCGCGGCATGGGTCGCGACCTCGACCAGAATCGTCGTGCCGGCGAGCGGCTGGCTGGTGATGGTGCGCTCCGGCCGTGCCCTTGCCGTGATCGCGGCGACCCGCGCGACGGGCCCGAGGAGGTTGACGAGGTCGGTGACGTAGTAGGGCGCCATGTCGAGCACCGGCCCGCCGCCGCGGAGGTAGTAGAAGCCGGGGCTCGGGTGCCAGCGCTCGTGGCCGGGGCACATGAAGAAGGCGGTGCCGGCGAGCGGCTGGCCGATGGCGCCTTCGTCGATCAGCCGCCGGCAGGTCTGGTGGGCGCCGCCGAGGAAGGTGTCCGGCGCCGCGCCGATCCGGACGCCGCGCTTCGACGCTGCGTCGAGCAGGCGCCGCGCCTCGGCGGTGTCGATGCCGAGCGGCTTCTCGGAGTGGACGTGCTTGCCGGCATCGATCGCCCGGAGGCCGACCTCGACATGGGCGAGGGGGACGGTGAGGTTGACCACGATCTCGATCGCCGGGTCGGCGAGCAGCGCCTCGACCGAGACCGTGGGGATGCCGAACTCGGCGCCGCGCGCCGCCGCGGCGTCGGGATTGACGTCGGCCACCGCCTTGACGTCGAGGATCGGGAAGACGCGGGCGGCCTTGAGGTACGCCGCGCTGATATTGCCGCAGCCGATGACGCCGATGCCGACCCGTTCCATGGCCCCTCCCGAGAGCGCCGGCCCGGGAGCAAGGCGCCGCCCGGGGGACCTCGTCCACCCGGGCCGTTCACCCGGTGACGGGCGCGGCTCTTTCGGTTTGTGGACGCGGTCGCTTCACCCTTGAGTAGAGCGCGGCGAAGGCCGATGCAAACGATTTCATCGGCGGATCGCGGTCATCGGGCGCCCGGAATGCGGAAGGGGCCGGCGCGTGCGCCGACCCCTTCATCGTATCCGGCCTCGGACGAGCCGGACCTCACTTTCCGGGAGTCTTCCAGACCTTGAGGAGCTTGCGGTCGAATTCGTCGGCGGTCATTCCCGAGGTGTCCTCGACGGCCGCCTCGAGGCAGCTCAGCGCGACCTTGTCCATGCCCGAGGCCAGATACCGCGTGGCGGTGACGAGGAAGGAGCGCACCTGGCGCTCGGCTTCCACGATCTGGCCGGCGAAACGGGTTTCCTGGGGTACGCCGGCGGCAAGGATATCGGTCATCGCAGGATCTCCTGAACTCACAGCACCGGATGCTCGGATGGGCCGGTTCCCACGATCGCAGCTCCCCATCGAGGGAGCCTAGGCGTTCCCGCCAGGATGAGCAGTGATGGCCGTCACAGGACCGATCCACCATCGCCATCGCGATGATGCGACCATAGTTGAGAGTTGCTTAACTCTGGCTGAATGCGCCTTGCGGGGAGCGTTCATCCGCCCTGCGGCGGGGCGACGCAGGATCGCGTCGGAGGCACAGGGAGCGGCCTCGCCGGAGGCCCCGGCAGCCATGAAAAAAGGGCGCGCCGGGTGGGGCGCGCCCTCGTTCTGGTCCGCTGTCCGCGGCGCGCGATCAGCGCTCGCGGAAGGTGTGCATGATCTGGTCGGCGAGCGGCTTGGTGAGGTACGACAGGACCGTCCGGTCGCCGGTGACGATGAACACCTCGACCGGCATGCCGGGTACGAACTTCTCGCCGAGCTCGTCGAGCGCCTGCTGCGGCATGCTGATCCGCGCCTTATAGTAGGAGACGCCCGTCCGCTGGTCGGTGATGAGGTCGGGCGAGACGGTGTCGACGGCGCCGATATATTCCGGCGTCTCGCGCGAGCCGAAGGAGGTGAAGCGCAGCACCGCCTCCTGCTTGGCGTGGACGCGATCGATCTGGCTCGGGCTGATCTGGGCCTCGACGATCAGCTGGTCGGCCTCCGGCACGATCAGCATGATGTCCTCGCCGGGATTGATCACGCCGCCGATGGTGTGCGCCTGGAGCTGGTAGACGACGCCCGAGATCGGCGCGGTGATGGTCTGCTTGGCGAACTGGTCGTCGGCGGCAATCTTGCGCTCGCTGAGCTCGTTGAGCCGCGAGGTGTTGTCGGCGAGGAGCTCGGAGGCCTTGGAGCGGGCGTCCTGGTCGACCTGGATGATCTGCAGCTCGGCGCCGGCGATCTCGGCCCCGGTCTGGGCGATCGAGGCGATGATCTGGCCGAGCTGGCCGTCGAGCTGGGCGGCGCGGCTCTCGGCCTCGGTGATGCGGGCCATCGACACCAAGTCCTGGCCCTTCAGCGAGCGGAGGCCCTCGACCTCGTCCTTGGCGAGCGCGATCTGGCGGCGGGCCGCATCCTCCTGCGCGCGGAGGCCGACGAGCTGCTGCTCGAGCTCGTTGATCTTCTTGCGGAGCTGGTCCTTCTGGCCGGTCCGGGCCGAGACGCCGGCATCGAAGGCATTGGTCTCGATGCGGATGATCTCGGCGACCTCGGGCTGGTCGGAGAACGCCAGCAGCTCCTTGGGGAAGTGGATCTCGGTCGCGCCCGAGCGCTCGGCCTCGAGGCGGGCGCGCTGCGCCATCGACTCGTAAAGGCCCTTGGTGACGATGCCGCGGTTGGCCGCCGCCATGGTCGGGTCGAGGCGGATCAGCACGTCGCCGACGTCGACATGGTCGCCTTCCTTGACCAGGATCTCGGCGACGGTGCCACCCGACTGGTGCTGCACCTTCTTGACGTTGCCGCTGACCACGAGCGTGCCGTGGCCGACGACGGCGCCGGCGAAGTTGATCATCGCAGCGAGGCCGCCGATGCCGAACACCAGGGCGGCGACGGCGAGCAGGCCGATGGTGAGGTGGCGGCCGAGGCCGGAGCGGATGTGCCGGCGGTGATAGTCCGGGTCCTGATGGCCCGGATCGCCGGCGGCGGGAACGGGGAGCTTGTTCATGGCCATGAGGCTCTCTTTCCTTCGCGGCCTTTTTAGGACTAGCCCTGCGCCGCCTGGGCGCCGGCCGGCGCCTGCTGCGGGTTGGGCTTCACCGGCACGACGTTCGGGCGCAGGACCTTGCGCAAGACGTCCTCCTTCTCGCCGAAGGCTGCCATGCCGCCATTGACCATGGCGAGCGCCATGTCGACGCCCTCGAGCGCGCTCGGCCGGTGGGCGACGACGACGGCGATGCCGCCGCGGCGGCGCACCGACAGGATCGCCTGGGTGAGGGCGGCGTCGCCCTCGGCGTCGAGGTTGGAGTTGGGCTCGTCGAGCACCACAAGGAACGGGTCGCCATAGAGCGCGCGGGCGAGCGCGACGCGCTGGCGCTGGCCGGCCGACAGAGCCGAGCCGCTCTCGCCGATCTGGGTCGAGTAGCCGTCGGGGAAGTGGAGGATGAGGTCGTGGACGCCGGCGGTCTTGGCCGCCTCGACGATCTTCTCCGGGTTGGCGTCCGGCTCGAAGCGGGCGATGTTCTCGGCGGCCGTGCCGGCGAACAGCTCGACGTCCTGCGGCAGGTAGCCGATGTGCTTGCCGAGCGAATCCGGGTGCCACTGCTCGAGCGCGGCGCCGTCGAGCCGGACCCGGCCGCGGGCCGGCGCCCAAGCGCCGATGATGACGCGGACCAGCGACGACTTGCCGGCGCCGCTCGGGCCGATGACGCCGAGCGCGCTGCCGGCGTTGAGCGCGAAGCTGACGTCGACCACCGACGGGCGGCTGGAGGCCGGCGGCACCACCGCAAGGTTCTCGACCTTGAGCGCGCCCTTCGGCGCCGGCAGCGGCATCGGCTCCTCGGTGTCGGGGAACTGGGCGAGCAGGCGGTTGAGGCGCCCCCAGGCCTGGCGGCTGGCGACGAAGCCCTTCCAGTTGGCGACCAGCATCTCGACCGGCTGCAGCGCGCGGGCGCCGAGGATCGAGGCGGCGATGATCACGCCGAACGAGGCATGGTTGACGATGACCAGGTAGGCGCCGAGGCCGAGCAGGAACGACTGGAACATCATCCGGAACACCTTCGAGATGCCCGAATAGGTGCCGGAGCGCTCCATCACCGTCTGGTGGCTCGCCTCGTAGGAGCGGTTGACGTGGCCCCAGCGCTGGGCGAGGCGGCTGCCCATGCCGAGCGCGCGCAGCACCTCGGCGTTCCGCCGGCTGGCCTCGATCATCGCCAGGCGTTCGCCGCTCTTGACCGAGGCGTCCTCGGTCGCCTGGCGGACGGTGACGTCGGTCAGCATCGTGAGGAAGAAGATGATGACCGCACCGACGATCACGGCGTAGCCGATCAGCGGGTCGATCAGGAAGCAGATGATGATCTGGAAAGGCAGGAACGGCAGGTCGGCGAAGGCGGCGGGGCCGCCGCCGGCGATGAAGCTGCGGATCTGGTCGAGGTCGCGGAGCGGCTGCAGCCCGTCGCCGGGGAGCGCGTTGCGCAGCGGCAGGGTGACGATGGCGCGGAACACCTTGGGGTGCACCACCTCGTCGACATAGGCGGCGACGCGGATCAGGATGCGGGCGCGGATATTGTCGAAGAAGCCGAGCGAGGCGTAGAGCAGCGCCGTGATCAGAGCGAGGCCGATCAAGGTCGGGATGCTCTGGCTCGGCACCACGCGATCGTAGATCTGCAGCATGAACAGCGGCCCGGTGAGGGTCAGGATGTTCATGATACCGGAGAATACGACGATGCCGCCGAGCGCACGGCGGCAGTCGTGCAGCGCCGACGCCAGCTCCGATCTCCCGGAGTTATCCGGCCGCTTTCCTCGCCCGAACATTGTGCAGAAACCCCTTCGCTCGCCGGACCTTGCCTTAGCGTCCCGGTCGGGTTCTATGGCACCGATACTACGGCGAAATCAACGAAAACACTGTGACTGCAGCCACATGAACCGATAATTTCCGACAGAGTGCGGTTCCGCGGCTCGACTTGGAGTAATTCGACAATTCCGGCGTCGACATGCTCTACCTTTGGGCCGGAATTGCGTCATCCAGATGAGCGAGCGACGGGCGATGTTGCAATCAATAGTGTCGTTTCCGCCGACCCCTCCCGGCACGCCCAGGGCGGCCGTGCTGCGAAAGGCCGTACCATGGCGCGCATAGCCGTGATCGGCGGCGGCATCGTCGGCTGCGCCGCCGCCACCTGGCTGCTCGCCGAGGGC
>JAEVZM010000063.1 GCA_023392225.1 Pseudomonadota bacterium | reverse complement strand
AACCGAGGTAGAACAGTACCACCGCGGCGATCAGCGTCGTCAGGTTGGCGTCCATGATCGTGCCGAGGGCCCGTTGGAAGCCGATATCGATCGACTGGATCGCGGATCGACCGTTTCGGAACTCCTCGCGGATGCGTTCGTAGATCAGCACGTTCGAGTCGACCGCCGTGCCGACGGTGAGCACGATGCCCGCGATGCCGGGTAGCGTCAGCGCCGCGCCGAGCACCGTCAGGATCGCGAAGATCAGCATCACGTTGACCAGCACCGCGAGGTTCGCGATCAGGCCGAAATTGCCATAGGCCAGGAACATGAACACGAACACGGCGAGGATGCCGATGATCGACGCCGTGCGGCCCGCCTCGATCGAATCGGCGCCGAGGCCGGGACCCACCGACCGCTCCTCGACGATGGTCAGCTTCGCCGGCAGCGAGCCAGCCCGGAGCAGGATGGCGAGGTCGTTCGCCGACTGGACGGAGAAGCTCCCGCTGATCTGGCCCGAGCCGCCGATGATCGGCTCGCGTATCTGCGGAGCGGAGATCACCTCGTCATCGAGGACGATGGCAAACAGCCGCCCGACGTTCTCGGTGGTCACCTTACCGAACTTCTGGGCGCCCGCGCCGGAGAGCCGGAAGTTCACCACGGGCTCGTTGGTGCGCGAATCGAAGGCGGTCTGGGCGTCGCTGAGGTCCTCGCCGGTCAGCAGCGGCGAATCCTGGAGCACGTAGAAGAGGTTCGGATTCTCCGCCGAAGGCACGACGATCGTGCCCGGCTGCGGCGGCTGGGTCTCGGCGCCAGAGAACTGGCTCTCGACGAGATGGAAGGTGAGCTGCGCCGTCTGTCCGACGATGTCCTTGAGGCGCTGCGGATCGTCGAGGCCGGGCGCCTCGACGAGAATCCTGTCGGCGCCCTGGCGCTGGATGCTCGGCTCGGAGGTACCCAGCTCGTCGATGCGGCGGCCGATGACCTCGATCGATTGCGAGACGATGCCACGCACCCGCTGCTCCAGCCCGGCATCCGAATACTGGAGGCGCATCAGGCCATCCGCCCCGACGGTCAGGTCGAATTCGTTGACGCCGGCGCCGCCGAGGAGATTGGTCGAGAGGGGATTGAGGAGCGCCTCGAGCCGGGTCTGGGCGACACCGTACTGCTCGGGATCGCGAACCCGGAGCTGGACGCCGTTGCCCTGGATGGCGAGGCCGGTATAGCCGACGCGCGGCGCCTCAAGCATCGCCTTGCGCACGTCCGAGAGCAGCGTGCGCAGCCGCTTCTCGACATAGTCGGTCTTGTCGACCTCGTAGAGCAGATAGGCGCCGCCCTGAAGGTCGAGCCCGAGCGTCAGCTGCCGGTGCGGCATCCAGCTCGGCCAGCCGTCAACCGTCTCCTTGGAAAAGAAGTTGGGCAGCACCGCAACGAAGCCCGCCAGAACGACGAGCATGATGGCAATGATCTTCCAGCGGGCGAAATAGAGCATGGGTCAGGTCCTGGCCATGGAGCGCAGGGACATATCCCGCCTCAGCCGCTCTCCTTGACCGGCTCGCCCTTGGTGCGAACCTCCGAGATCATGCCGCGGATGAGGCGGACCCGGACGTTCTCTGCGAGGTCGACCTGGATCTCGCCATCGTCGCTGACCTTGGCCACCTTGCCGATCAGCCCGCCGGACGTGACGATGGTGTCACCGCGGCGCACGTTCGCGATCATCTCCTGATGGCGCTTCGCCTTGAGGCGCTGCGGCCGGATGATCAGGAAGTACATGATCACGAAAATGAGGATGAAGGGCAGGAACTGGATGATCATGTCGGCGCCCCCCGGGGCGGCCCCGGCTTGCGCATATGCTGGCGTCACGAACATCCCTGGCTCCTGCTCACTGGCGGATTTCCGTCATTTCTTGAAAGCGGCGCGGACTATAGCGATGCCGCCTCCCTTTGCAAACGTATATGGGCGCCTTTTTCCCGTACGCGAGGGCCGACTTGTCGCGGGCCGGTCGAAACGGGCTTGACCGCGCGGGCACGATGGATGCCCATGCTGCCGCCACGCGCATCCGAACCGTTGGGGAAACGCCCTTGTCAGAAGAGGCCCTTAAGTCCATCGCCGAGCAGCTCGCTCTCCTGGTCAAGCACGCCGAGCGCACGGGGCCGCCCCTGCCGACTCGGCCCGATTTCGACGCCGCCGATGCCTTCGTCTGGCAGCCGGCGGGGCGCCGCCTGCAACCGGTGGCCAAGGTCAGCCGGGTCGATCTGTCGCTGCTGCGCGGCGTCGACCGCATGCGCGACATCCTGCTCGACAACACCGAGCGCTTCGCCCGTGGGCTCCCCGCCAACAACGTCCTGCTCTGGGGCGCCCGCGGCATGGGCAAGAGCGCGCTGGTCAAGGCCGCCCACGCCGCGGTCAACCGCCTGCCGGAGGTGGCACCGGCCAAGCTCATCGAGATCCACCGCGAGGACATCGAGACGCTGCCGGAGCTGATGGGCCTGCTGCGCGACGCGCCCTATCGCGTCATCCTGTTCTGCGACGACCTGTCGTTCGACGGCGACGACGCCTCGTACAAGTCGCTGAAGGCCGCGCTTGAGGGCGGCATCGAGGGCCGGCCGGACAATGTCGTGTTCTACGCGACCTCGAACCGCCGCCATCTGCTGCCGCGCGACATGATGGAGAACGAGCGCTCGACGGCGATCAATCCGCACGAGGCGGTCGAGGAGAAGGTCTCGCTGTCCGATCGCTTCGGCCTGTGGCTGGGCTTCCACAAGTGCAGCCAGGACGAGTACCTGGCGATGGTCCGCGGCTATGTCGCCCACTACGGCATCCCGGTCGAGGATGCGGAGCTGCAACGCGATGCCCTCGAATGGGCGACCACACGCGGCGCACGGTCGGGTCGGGTCGCCTGGCAGTACATCCAGGACCTCGCCGGCCGGAAAGGCGTCGGGCTCGGCTGACGCGGCCGGCGGGACACCCGCAAAAGGAAACGGCCCGCCAGAGGGTGCACCCGGTGGCGAGCCGTCTCGGAGCTGCGCAGGGGTCTCAGGTGCCGGTCAGGTAATCCAGGGGGTTTACCGGCTTGGCACCTTTCCGCAGCTCAAAATGCACCTGGGGCGACGTGACCGAGCCGCTCATCCCGGCCTGGGCGATGGTCTGCCCGCGCTGCACGGTGTCGCCCTTGCTCACGTCGAGCGTGCTGTTGTGGGCATAGGCCGAGACCCAGCCGTCGGCATGCCGCACCAGCACGAGGTTGCCGTAACCGGCGAGCTCGTTGCCGGCATAGATCACGGTGCCGGCCTCGGCGGCCTTCACCGCCGTGCCCTCCGGCACCGCGAGATTGATGCCGTCGTTGCGCTCGCCGCTCGGCTTCGAGCCATAGTCGGCGATGATCCGGCCACGCACCGGCCAGCGGAAGGAGGTACCGTTCGCCGAGGGCGGATCGGTGGTGGCGTCGACCGCGGCGACCTTGGTCGTCGTCGGCGTGCTGACGGCGGGAACTTCCGGGGCCGGCGGCGGCTGGGAACTGGTGTCGATGACGCGGACAGCGGGGGCCGACGTCGGCATGGCCTCGGAGCCCGGAGCCGGCAGGGTGCCGAGCGTCTGCGGCGGCGCACCGAGGGTCTGCGAGCTATTGAGCGCTGCCGTCTGGACCGGCGCGGCGCCACCCGAGGCGGGAATCTTCAGGCGCTGGCCGAGACGCACCGTCTGCGACGTCATGCCGTTGGCGGTCATGATGTCCTGCATGCTGACGCCCTGCGACTTGGCGATACCGAACAGGGTCTCGCCCGGCGAGACGACGTGGACCACACCACCGCCTGCGGCGGGAGCCGAAGCCACGGCTACCGGCGCGGCGACCTGGACGGGCGCCGGCAGCGTCTCCGCCGACGCGTAGGCGACGGGCGCCCCACCGGCCTGCGGAATGACCAGCGCGCGACCCGGGACCACCTGGGCAGAGCTGGTGATGCCGTTGGCCTGCGCGAGGCTGTTGACCGGAACGCCATAGCGCATGGCGATGATCTCGAGCGTCTCGCCCTGGCCGACCACGACGGTGCCGCCGCTGCCATAGGCTCCGCCCGCGGAGCCGCCTGCGAGGTTGATCGGCCCGCCCGACGTACCCGGCGGCGGCGGTAGCTGCGACGTCGAGGCGACCTGCGGTTGGCCGCTGATGATCGTCTGCTGGTTGGGGGTCGAGCCGGTGAAGAACGGCTCCTTGATCCGCATCGCATCGGAACTGCAAGCGGCGCCAAGACCCGCGAGGACCGCTACGGCTCCGGCTTGCGCCAGGATCCGACCCCGTTGGGCGGCTACTCGGTTACGCATCGCTCTACTCACACAGGTACGCCAAACTGAACGAAACGACTAAAACACGGGTAACGTTGACAAAGGCTTAAGCAAGGCGGAGGAGAGCGACAACGTTATCCGCCAGCGCAGTTTTCGCTGGAAATGACGCCGAAATGGCGCATTTCCTCCCAACAAGTCGAACCCGCCGCGTCCGCCGCGCCCAGATCAGAGGAAAGTCCCACCGTGAAGCGCCAGAGCCTCGCCGCCGCCCTGCTCGCCGTCGCATGCGCCTTTGCCCTCCCCGCGCAGGCAGCGGACGAACCGGACGTCGTCTACAAGGTCGCGGCCGGCGATTCCTCCGCCTACGCCGTCCGCTACATCCGCGGCGCCTCCCTCGGCGGACGGCCGAACATCGTCACCGCGGTCAGCTACGACCTCGGCGTCGACATCAAGTCGGTGACGCCGGAGCAGATCATCGCCACCGTGACCACCTCGGCCGTCGACATGTCGGTCAACGGCCAGCGCGTACTCGACCCGCCCGACTTCGACAGCGCGCTCTACCTTGCGGCAACCGACATCCCGATCGACGTCAGTCTTGCGCCGGATGGCACCGTCGGCGAAGTCCAGGACTGGGACGCGCTCAAGGCGACGCTCGAGAAAAAGGTGCTCGAACAGGCCGGCACCAACCAGGCGATCAAGGCGACGGCGCACGACTTCTTCGGCAGCCTCGGCGCCGGTCCGGCCGCCGAGGTGTTCGCACGGCCGTTGGCGCTCAGCGCCGCCGGCCGGATCGTCAACCTGTCCGCGCCGGATCGTCGCTCGGTGGAGGCAAAGGGCATCGCCCTCCCCTCCTTCACCAGTGCCGCCAAGGGCAACTGGACCTTCACGCTCATCGACGCACCCACCGCCAGCCGGCTTCCGGGTGCCGTGACCATCGAATGGCTGGGCGTGCCGAACGCCGAGGATCTCCGCGCCATCCTGCGCTCGGTCGCGGCGCAGTTCAGCGAGATCGATCCCGAGAGCGCGCCGGCGCTCGCCGTCATCGAGCGCGACGCCCGCATGTGGCAGCGCTTCCTGAGCAGCTACGCGCCGACCACCGGGCAGCTTCTCGAGATGTCGGGCCAGATGGAGCTGGTCGCCGGCCCGATCCAGCGCAAGGTCGCCATCGAGGCCCGCAGGAAGCCCGACTGACGGCTCAGGACTGCGGTCCGCTGAGGTTGATGTCGCGCTCGGCGCGGAAGACGTTGGCGTAGAGATTGGCGATCCACTGGCGGCCGCTGGCGGTGACGTTGAGGTAGCCGATCGCGGTCTGCACCTGCGGCGCGATGCTGTTCCAGTAGAACTGCGGGTACTTGTGGATGAGGTCCGCAGGACTGTTGTAGCCGAGCTGGCGGTTGAGCCCGGATTCCTCGAACTCGTAGTAGAGCGCGTTGGCTTTGCGGATGTAGTGCGGGTCGCCGAGCTGGCCGATCAGGTCGGCGGCCCTGAGAATGCTCGCCTCCTCGTGCAGCGGCTCGAGGTCGGGCCCGAGTTCGCTCGGGAACCGGGTGCCCTCGACCGCACGGGCGACGCGCTCGGGATCGAGGAAGTCGAAGCCCTTGAAGCGGTCCAGCGCATAGAGCCTCGAGCGATTGACGTGATAGGGTAGCAGCGCCGCGTCGGAGGCGCCCCGCGGTAGCTTCACCCGCTCGCCTTCGGCGTTGACGATGAACCCGTCGGGGCCATCGCCGAGCATCACCCCCCGGACGTAGCCGATATCATGGACCAGGCACGCCACGATGATGTGGGCATAGTCGGTCGCCGTCATGTGGGTATGGAGGGCCCGCCCCCGCATGATGTCGTGGCCGGCGAGCGTCACCAGCATGGTGTGCTCGACATTGTGGTAGAGCGCGTCGCTGTTGCCGATGCACTCCAGCGCCAGGCGCGCCACGGACGGCACCAACTGCACCAGCCGGCCGTCTGAGAACTCGAACCGCGTGGACATATACTCGGAAAGAAAGCCGCCGAGCGCGTCGGCGGCCAGTTCCGGAACCGTGATCATCGCTCCTCCGAGCATCCCAATCTCACCCACGCCGACGATACACTATCGACGATGAAAGAGTTGTATCGGCATTGCAGTGCATGCCGAGGGAGGTCCGCGCAGCGCTAGAGCCGCGCGGCCGTGCCGGGAATCAGAGGGACGAAGCGAACGTCGGCGAGGTCCTTCTCGGTGAAGCTGTTTCCGTCGCGGACGTATTTGCGGAGCTTCTGGACGCCATCCTGCGGGCCGACCGGCGCGATCAGGATGCCGCCCGGCCCAACCTGGTCGAACAGGGCCGGCGGCACGGACTCGGCGGCGGCGGTGACGACGATCTTGTCGAACGGCGCAGCTTCGGGCCAGCCCTCGGCGCCGTCGCCGACCTTGGTGGTGATGTTCTCCAGACGAAGTGTCAGGAACCGTGACTCCGCGGCGGCCACGAGCGTCCGGAAGCGGTCGATGGTGTGGACCCGCCGGCAGAGCCGGGCGAGCACCGCCGCCTGGTAGCCGCTGCCGGTGCCGATCTCGAGCACGCGGTCGCGCGGCGTGAGCTCGAGCGCGGCGGTCATCATGCCGACGATCACCGGCGCGGAGATGGTCTGCCCGCATTCGATCGGCAGCGCCCGCTCGGCATAGGCGTCGCGGCGCCCTTCATAGGGCACGAACAGATCGCGCGGCACCGCCTCCATCGCGGCGAGCACCCGCTGCTCCATGATGCCGGCCTGCCGCAACCGGAGGATCAGCTCGGCCAGCCTGACCCGGCGCGCTTCCTCTTCGTCCATGTCGGACGCCACGGTCGTCATGCCCCGCGGGCGAAGTGGTGGCGGAGCGGGTCGCCGAGATCGTAGGCGGTCATGTCGAGCCGGAGCGGGGTCACCGACACCGCGCCCTGCTGCAACGCCTCGAGGTCGGTGCCAGGCGTGATGTCGGGCCGCTCGCGCTTGTAGGCCAGCCAGAAATACGGATTGCCGCGGCCGTCGTGCCGGGCGTCGATGTGGAGGCCATGGGTCAGCCGGCCCTGGGTGGTGATGGTCACCCCGGTGACGTCGTCCGGCTGCCGGGTGGGGAAGTTGACGTTGTAGACGATCGCCGGCGGGAAGCCGAACTCGACGAGCTTGCGGATGATGCCGGGGCCATGGGTCACGGCGGTCTCCCACGGGATGTCGCGGACGCCGTTCTCGAAGGTGTAGGCTTGGCTGAGGGCGATCGAGGGGATGCCGAGGAGCGTGCCCTCGAAGGCGCCGGCGACCGTGCCCGAATAGGTGACGTCGTCGGCCGCGTTCTGGCCGGAGTTGACCCCGGACAGCACCAGGTCCGGCTTCGCCTTCATGATGCGGCGGATCGCCATGATCACGCAGTCGCTGGGCGTGCCGCGGACGGCGAACTTCTGCTCGTCCACCTCGCGAAGCCGCAGCGGATCGTTGAGCGAGAGCGAATGCGACAGCCCGCTCTGGTCGGTCTCCGGCGCGACGACCCAGACGTCGTCCGAGAGGACGCGCGCGATCCGCTCAAGGATGCCGAGGCCGGGGGCGTGGATGCCGTCGTCGTTGGTCAAAAGGATGCGCATGGGGCCCGGGCTTCTCGTCTCGATGGAAGGTTGCCCTAGCGCATAGAGGGGCGGCACGCCGCTGACAAGGCCGCCCCGCCGCCGTGCAGCGCTCACGCCGCCTGGCGGCGCTCGCGTACCATGGTCCGGGCCGTGGTCAGCACGAACGCGGCGATGAAGGTGGCGGTCATCAGAAGGACGATGGTCGGCGCCGGGGCACTGTCGATGAAGAACGAGAGATAGACGCCGAGGAAGGACGTGGCGACGGCGACGACGACCGCGACGATCAGCATCGCACCGAAGCGCCGGGTCAGGAGGAACGCGATGGCACCCGGCGCGATCAGGACCGCGATCGCGAGGATGATGCCGACCGCCTTCAGCGCCGCGACGATGGTCAGCGACAGGATCACGAGGAGCCCGTAGTGCAGCACCCGCACCGGCAGGCCGACGACCTTCGCCTGGGCGGGATCGAAGGCATGGAGCAGGAAGTCGCGCCACTTGGCGAGCAGCACCACGGTCACCGCGAGCGCGATGATACCGGTCTCGGCGATGTCGCCCCAGCCGATGCCGAGGATGTCGCCGAAGAGGATATGGTCAAGGTGCACGTCGGACTGGATCTTGGTGTAGAGCACGAGGCCGAGGCCGAACATGCCGGAGAACACCACGCCCATCACGGTGTCCTGCTTGATGCGGCTGTTCTCCTTGAGGAAGCCGGTGGCGAGCGCGCAGATCATGCCGGCGGCGAAGGCGCCGATGCCGAGCGGGAAGCCGACGATATAGGCAACGACCACGCCGGGCAGGATGGCGTGGGAGATCGCGTCGCCCATCAGCGCCCAGCCCTTCAGCACCAGGAAGCAGGAGAGCAGCGCCGCCGGCACTGCCACCAGCACGGCGATGATCATCGCCGTCTGCATGAACTCGAAGCGGAAGGGCAGCAGCAGGGTCTCGATCATGCCCCCGCCTCCAGCGCGGCCCGGGCACGCCGGCGCGCGGCCAGCATGCCGTGCTTGGGGGCGAAGACGAAGGCGATGAGGAAGATCAGAGTCTGGAGGACGACGATGATGCCGCCGGTCGCCCCGTCGAGGAAGTAGCTCGCATAGGCACCGACGAAGCTGGTGAGCGCGCCGATCGCGACGCTGGTGGC
This sequence comes from Pseudomonadota bacterium, assembly GCA_023392225.1. Lineage (GTDB taxonomy): Bacteria > Pseudomonadota > Alphaproteobacteria > Rhizobiales > Kaistiaceae > Bauldia. Next base: position 10,939 of record JAEVZM010000063.1, on the reverse strand, counting down.
GATGAGGCGCGGGAAGCGATCGGTGAGGAGGTAAGCCGTGGCGCCGGGCGTCACGACCATCGCGATGACCAGGAAGGCGCCGACCGTCTGCAGCGCCGCGACGGTCGAGACCGCGAGCAGCGTGAAGAACACGACCTTGAGCACCGTCGGGTTGAGGCCGACGGAGCGGGCGTGGCTCTCGTCGAAGAACACCACCATCAGGTCCTTCCACTTGGCGAGCAGCACGGCGAGCGAGACGAAGCCGATGATGGCGAGCTGGAGCGTGTCCTCCGGCGTGATGGCGAGGATGTTGCCGAGCACGATGGTCTGGATGTTCACCGAGGTCGGGGACAGCGACACCATGAACAGCCCGAGGCCGAAGAAGGACGTGAAGATCAGGCCGATGATCACGTCTTCCTTGAGCTTGGTGCGCTCGTTGAAGAACAGCATGGCGCCGGCGGCGAGTCCGCCGGCGATGAAGGCACCAAGCGAGAACGGCAGGCCGAGCATGTAGGCCCCGGCGACGCCGGGCACGATCGAATGCGACAGCGCGTCGCCGATCAGCGACCAGCCCTTCAGCATGAGATAGGCGGAGAGGAAGGCGCAGACGCCGCCGACCAGAGCCGACACCCACATCGCGTTCTGCATGTAGCCGTAGCCGAACGGCTCGAGCAGGACTCCCATCACGCGCCGTCCCGCCCGTTGCCCCGGAGGACGAGGGCGCGCTCGTCGTCGGTGATCACAGTCCGCCTCTGGCCATCGCTGCCCTCGTCGAGGACGATGTGGCGGAGCACACCGCCGAATGTGCGCTCGAGATTGGCCCGGGTGAACACGTCTTCCGTCGGGCCATAGGCGAGGACGGTGCGGTCGAGCAGCACGGCGCGGTCGCAGAACTCGGGGACGCTGCCGAGATTATGGGTCGAGACCAGCATCACCCGGCCCTCGTCGCGGAGCGCGCGGAGGAGGTCGATGATCGCCTCCTCGGTCTTGATGTCGACGCCGGTGAACGGCTCGTCGAGGAGGATCACCCTGCCCTCCTGGGCGAGCGCCCGAGCAAGGAAAACGCGCTTCCGCTGGCCGCCGGAGAGCTCGCCGATCTGGCGCTTGCGGTAGTCGGCCATGCCGACCCGGGCGAGCGCGGTGTCGACCGCCGTCCGGTCCGCTGCACGCGGGATGCGGAGCGGCCCCATGTGGCCGTAGCGGCCCATCATCACCACGTCCTCGACCAGCACGGGGAAGTTCCAGTCGACCTCCTCGCTCTGCGGCACATAGGCGACGAGGTTGGCCCGAAGCGCCTCGCCCACAGGACGACCGAGGATGCGGATCGATCCCCTGGCGGCGCGGACGAACCCCATGATCGCCTTGAACAGGGTCGACTTGCCGCTGCCATTGACGCCGACCAGCGCGGCGATGCTGCCGGTCGGCACCGTGAAGGTCGCGTCGCGGAGCGCCGTGAAGCCGTTCCGGTAGGTGACGGTGACGTCCTCGACGGCGATGCCGACGACCGGGGGGGTCATTGCGCGAGCCCCTTGGCGATGGTGTCGGTGGTCACCCGCAGGAGGTCGATATAGGTCGGCACCGGGCCGTCCGCGTCACTGAGGGAGTCGACGTAGAGGACGCCGCCATAGGCCGCGCCGGTCTCCCGCGCCACCTGGCGGGCCGGCTTGTCGGAAATCGTGCTCTCGCTGAACACCGCGGGCACGTGGTTCTCGCGCACCACGTCGATCACATGCCGGACCTGCTGCGGCGTGCCCTGCTGGTCGGCGTTGATCGGCCAGATGTAGGCCGCCTTGAGCCCGAAGTCGCGAGCGAGGTAGCTGAAGGCACCCTCGCTGGTCACCAACCAGCGCCGCTCCTCGGGAATGGCGGCGAGCTCCTCCCGGATGGGCGCGACCGCCGCCTGGATCCTCTGCTTGTAGGCCTCGGCGTTCGCCACGTAAGCGTCAGCGTTCTCCGGATCGTAGGCGACGAAGGCATCGCGGATGTTGTCGACATAGATCATCGCCACGTCAGGCGACATCCAGGCATGCGGATTCGGCTTGCCGGAGTACGGCCCCTCAGTGATGCCGATCGGATCGACGCCGTCCGAGACCACGGCCTGCGGCACGTCGCGGAGGTTCCGGAAGAACTTCTCGAACCAGAGCTCGAGGTTGAGGCCGTTCCACAGCACGAGGTCGGCGTCCTGCGCCTTCAGGATGTCGCCCGGCGTGGGCTGGTAGTTGTGGATCTCCGCCCCCGGCTTGGTGATCGACTCCACGATCGCGACGTCCCCGGCGACGTTCTGGGCCATGTCGGCGATGATCGTGAAGGTCGTAACGGCCTTGAACTTGTCCGCAGCGCCCGCGGCGCCCGCCGAAACGGTAAGCACCCAAACCGTTGCGATCATCGCCGCGGCAAACCGAACCATCACGACCGTCCTTCCTATCTGCAAATAATTCTCAATCTAGGGCACGCTGCTCAACACTGCAATTGCAAATCATTCGCAATATTGCCTCGAGCGAATGCACCCGAGGGAACCGTCCTCGGGATCAATCGGGATGGAGATTTGAGAAGGACGACCGGCGTAGCCGTGACAGGCAGGCACGCAACGTTTCTGGCGGCGGGAGAGCGTGCCCTGATGGCTGGGCACGCTGCCGGTCAGCCCGACAGTCGGCGCCGATTGGCCGCGACCTGCCTGCGGTAACGGCGCTGGGCAGCGGCCGTGGCCCCGGCCAATCCGCGCGACGGCAGCGCCACCGCGGCATCGCGCTGCGCTTCGGCGAAGGTTGTGATCTTCTCGCCGACCATGCGCGTCGCCTCCCCTGCGGCGCCCGGCCCGCCGGTGGCCAGCTTCAACAGCCGCAGCGAGATGACGATCTGGCAGTCCATCAGGAACATCGCGTTCTGAGCGAAGCCGTTCCACGGCGCCGTCATCCATGCGGAGCGACGAATCTTGGTCATGTCGGAAAACCCCCAAGTCCCAGGCCGTTGGACTGTATCGGCGCGAGACAACGGCTAGCCAGCCGCACCGGTTCCGATCGTCGGATATCCGAGCGTCGGCTAGTGCTGCGCGGCAAGGAGCGCGTCGCGCGGGGCTGCCCCGAGGTCGGCGCTAACATTGGTGTACTCGACCTGAAGGGACACGACCCGGCCTTCGAGCCGGAAGAGATAGAGCGTGTCGTAGACGTCGGTGACGTCGCCGAGGTCGGCCTCCTTGCCGGCGAGCGCAATGATCGTGGCGGGCGACGTGCGACCGCCGTAGGACATCGGCCGGGTCGCCTCCTCGATCACGACCATGCCGCCGAGGTTCACCTTCGGCTTCTTGAAGCTCTGCTCGGGGTCGTAGTCCGACGTGCCGACGCGCAGCGTCAGGGTGACGTTGCTGTCCGGATTCTCCTCGTCATAGATATAGTAGACGCAGAGACCCGAGACGCCGTGCTCGGTCGAGGCGCGCGCGGTCGAGATCAGCTCGGCCCCTGCAGCCTCATCCGGGCAGACGAGCCCGTCGGGGACCTGGATTTCGGCAGCAGCAGCGGCGGCCGGGAAGACGAGACAGGCAGCGGCAAGGGCGATGAAGACGCGCGGCATCGTTGTCCTCGGTGCGGTGGGAGCGTGTCGGGTCGCATGTGTTGCGCCGAACTGTGGCGGCGACAAGCCCGTTTTGCCGCAATCTAAACGACCGCGTAACGCCTTGACCCTATCCTGCCTGCAGCGCATCCTTCGAATCGAACGGAACGGGACAGGAAGATGAACCGCGTTCTCCTAATCGCCTTTCTCGTCGCCATCGGCTTCGCTGCGCCGGCTAATGCCTGGTGGAAGCAGGGAACGCTGCCCACCTGCGAGAACTCGCTGGTGATCTCGAGCGTGGTTCAGAAGTTCCGCTACGCCGACCGTCGCACGTTCCACTGGGGCGTCGAGATCAGCGAGATTCGCGGCGTCTACGAGACGCCGGAGCTGATCCAGAATACGAGCCTGATCGGTCGCCGCTACTGCCGGGGCACGGCGATCATGACCGACGGGCGGGCCGAGGAGCTCGCCTATCTCATCGAGACCAAGCAGGGCTTCGCCTCGGTGAGCTGGCGCGTCGAGTCCTGCCTGCCCGCCTATGATCCCTGGCACGTCTACGGTGCCTGGTGCCGCGCCGCCAAGCCCTGAGCCGGAGCGTCCTTGCGGCGACATTCGCCGCCCTGCTAGCCGGGCCCGCCATCGCCGACGGCACGCCGGGTGATTTTGACTTCTACGTCCTCTCCCTCTCCTGGTCGCCGAGCTACTGCGAGACCGCGAGCCGGCCCGACCCCGAGCAATGCGACGACGGCGACAAGGGATTCGTCGTCCACGGCCTCTGGCCCCAGTATGAGCGCGGCTATCCCGACTACTGCGCCTACACCCCCCGCCTGCCGAGGAGCATCGTCGCCAGCATCTCGGACCTGATGCCGGCCGGCCTCGCCGAATACCAGTGGAAGAAGCACGGCACCTGCGCCGGCATACGCCCCGAGCGCTATTTCGACCTCGTGCGCCGGGCCTATGCACGGGTCGACATCCCGGACATCTACGAGCCGCTCGAAGCTGACAGCCGGACGTCACCGAACGCCATCGAGCAGGCCTTCCTCAAGGCGAATCCCGGCATGTCGGAGCGCGGCATCGCCGTCACCTGCCCTCGCTCCGGCGGCATCGAGGTGCGGATCTGCCTGACCCAGCGCCTCGACTTTCGTCGCTGCGTGGAGGTCGACCAGGACTCATGCCGCGCCGGCACCATCACCATGCCTGGCATGGAGTGAGGCCAGAAACGAGAAAGCCCCGCCGAAGCGGGGCTTTCCGAACCGTACGCCTGAGGCGTCGATCAGAACTTGTAGCCGATACCGACCATGACCTGGCTGGTGTTGAAGTCGACCTTGGTCTTCGGCGCCGTGTCGTAGATGTTGGTGCCGTAGTCGATGTAGCGGTACTCGAGACGACCGATCACGTTGGGGGTGATCGCCGCTTCCATGCCGGCGCCAACCGTCCAGCCGGCGTGGGTGCCGCTGTTGCTGCCGCCGTTGGCGATCTTGGTGTTGATGTTGCCGACCGCGAGACCACCGGTGCCGTAGAGCATGAAGCGGTCGAAGGCGATACCGGCACGCGCCCGGAGGGTGGCGTTCCAGTTGTTCTCGACCCGCACGCCGTTGGCCTTGTCCTCGGCGCCGTTGAGAGCGAAGTCACTCTCGAGGCCCAGCACGAACATGTTGTTCGTCTGGAAATTGTAACCGCCGTAGATGCCGCCGAGCCAGCCGTCCGGATCGAGGCTCGGACCGCCCTTCACCTTGGCATTGCCCCAGCCGTACCCGACCAGGCCACCAGCATAGCCACCGGTCCAGCTGAACGCCGGAGCGGGGTTGTAGATGACCTCGGCCGCGGGCGGCGGCGCATAGATGTCGGCAGCGCTCGCACCACCGATACCAACCATGAGAGCGCCCATTGCAGCGCCCAGTACACGCATACGCGACATAGTAACCTCCTCACTGATCCCGTGGCCCCGGAGGCGTCGCCTGCAACGAGCGTCCCCTACTTCCGCCAGGATGGAGCCTTAGCAATATGGCGTAAGGGTTAAGAAAATACGGCCATAGAGCGGCGCGGCACCAAACTGGAGGCGTGTTGCACGTTGGTTACACCTGGCGGTATTCCGCCACTTTCAGCGCCGCTCCTGCCGCTTCGGCGTTACGAGCGGGCACATAATTGTCCCATTTCGGGACCGATCCGACAAGCGGGAGAATGAAACGGATGAACGGAGACAGCGGCGTCGCCATCGTAACAGGAGGAGCACGCCGCCTCGGCCGCGCCATCGTCCTCGACCTCGTCACCCACGGCTGGGCGGTCGCAATCCACTGTAATTCCTCGCGAACCGAGGCCGAGACGCTGGCGGAGGAGATCGTCGCCGACGGCGGAAAGGTGGTGGTGGTCGCCGCGGACCTCGCCGATCTGTCAAATGCGAGTCGCGTCGTTTACGACTCGGCGACCATGCTCGGTAAACCAACGTTGTTGGTGAATAATGCCTCAACGTTCGCCGAGGACCATCTCGGCAGCCTCGAGCCGGCCGCCTTCGAGCGGCAGATGGCTATCAACTTCTCGGCCCCGGTGTTCCTCGCCCAGGCCTTCGCCGAGGTGCTCGGCCGCGATGAGGGCAACGTGATCAACATGGTCGACCAGCGCGCCTGGCGGACCGCCCCCACCTACTTCTCGTACCAGATGTCGAAGTCGGCGCTGTGGGCGGCGACGCGGGTCATGGCGCAGGCGCTGGCGCCGCGCATCAGGGTCAACGCCATCGCCCCCGGGCCGGTGCTTAAGAGCAGCAATCAGGAGGATGGCGACTTTGCCGCCCAGCTTCGCCACGTGCCGCTCGGCCGGGCGCCCGAACTTGCCGAGATTGGGCGCACGGTGCGCTATCTCATTGAAAACCGATCGATCACAGGCCAGATGATCGGCCTCGATGGCGGCCAGCATCTGGTCTGGGACACGCCGGACATGGCCGAGTACGAATCCACGCAGGCATGAACACCGACAACGAGACGGCCGGAACGGCGAAGCCGGTCGTCGGGCGCGAGGTCATCGCCGGACTGATCAAGCGGCTGCCCAACGGCCCCGGCGTCTATCGCATGATCGACCAGAAGGGCACGGTGCTCTACGTCGGCAAGGCGCGGAACCTCAAGAAGCGCGTCCAGAGCTATGCCCGCCGCGACGGCCAGTCGGGCCGCATCGCGCGCGCCATCGGGCTCACGGCGTCGATGGAGTTCGTCTCGACCCGCACCGAGACGGAGGCGCTGCTCCTCGAGGCAAACCTCATCAAGCGCCTTCGCCCGCGCTTCAACGTGCTCCTGCGCGATGACAAGTCGTTCCCCTACATCCTCATCACCGAGGACCACGCGGCTCCGGCGATCGTCAAGCATCGCGGCGCACGGAGCCGGAAGGGCAGCTACTTCGGCCCCTTCGCCTCGGCCGGTGCGGTTGGTCGGACGATCAACGCGCTCCAGCGCGCCTTCCTCCTCCGCACCTGCTCGGATTCGTTCTACGAGAGCCGCACCCGGCCCTGCCTCCTCCACCAGATCAAGCTCTGCTCGGCGCCCTGCACCGGCGTCATCTCCGAGGCGGATTACACGCACCTCGTCGACGAGGCGAAGGCCTTCCTTTCCGGCAAGAGCCAGGCGGTGCGGACCGAGATTCAGGGCGAGATGGAGGCCGCCGCCGAGCGCCTCGATTTCGAGGCCGCGGCCGTCTATCGCGACCGCCTCGCCGCCCTCTCCCACGTCCAGGGCCACCAGGGCATCAATCCGCGCGGCATCGAGGAGGCCGACGTCTTCGCCATCCACCAGGAAGGCGGCGCGACGTGCATCGAGGTGTTCTTCTTCCGCACCGGCCAGAACTGGGGCAACCGGGCCTACTATCCCCGTGCCGACCGCGACCTCGAGCCGGGCGCCGTGCTCGGCGCCTTCATCGCCCAGTTCTACGACGACAAGCCGGTGCCGAGGCTCGTCCTCCTGTCGCACGAGATCGAGGAGCGGGATCTCCTCGAGGAAGCGCTGTCCGAGCGAGTCGGCCACCGCATCACCGTCAACGTCCCCCAGCGCGGCGAGAAGAAGGACCTCGTCGACCACGCGCTGGTCAATGCCAAGGAGGCGCTCGGCCGCGAGCTCGCCGAATCGGCCTCGCAGCAGACGCTGCTCTCCGGGCTCGCCGAGCGCTTCGGCCTCGCCGAACCGCCGCAGCGGATCGAGGTCTACGACAACAGCCACATCATGGGCACCAACCCGGTCGGCGGCATGATCGTCGCCGGGCCGGCCGGCTTCGTGAAGGCGCAGTACCGGAAGTTCAATCCGCGGTCCGAGACGCTGAAGCCCGGCGACGACTACGCCATGATGCGCGAGATGCTGACCCGTCGCTTCTCGCGCCTCCTCAAGGAGGCCGGGCCACGCAACGGCGAGGGTGGCGACGACGAGACGGTCGCCCCCTGGCCCGACCTCGTGCTGATCGATGGCGGCAAGGGCCAGCTCGCCGAAGCGGTCGCCGTGATGGCCGAGCTCGGCATCGACGACGTGCCGCTGGTCGGCGTCGCCAAGGGCCCCGACCGCGATGCCGGACGCGAAGTATTCCACATGCCGGGCCGCGACCCCTTCATGCTCCAGCCGCGGGATCCCGTCCTCTATTTCGTCCAGCGGCTGCGAGACGAGGCGCATCGCTTCGCCATCGGCTCGCACCGGACACGGCGCAAGATGGACATGGCGCGCAACCCCCTCGACGAGATCGGCGGCATCGGCCCGACCCGCAAGCGCGCACTCCTCCGTCACTTCGGAACGGCTAAGGCCGTGAGCCGGGCAAGCATTGAGGATCTGGTCGCCGTGGACGGAATATCACGCCAGATGGCGCAACTGATCCACGACCACTTTCACGAGCATAATTGAACGTTTCGCGGCGCTATCCGCGGTGACGGCCTTGGGATAGCATCACCGCGCACGGGCAAAGGTGCTCGTGCGTGGGGGACCCAATCATGAGACGCACTGTCAAACGTGCCTGCGCGCGGCAGGCGGCGCTGCTTTGTGCCGGAATGCTCGCGCTTCCTGGCCTCGCAGCGGCGGAGTCGAGCGACGCGGCACGAAATGCCCATGCGGCCAAGGACTGCGTCCGCGGAGCGTTCAAGAACTACTATCTGGAAGGCGACGGCGGCGATCCGCCGGCCGACTATAAGGGCCGGGTCTTCAAGCTCAGCCAGACCTATCCGAATACGCTTCCGCCGATGGAGGACTATCCCTGGCTCAAGATCCCGTTCAAGGACGGCGGTCCCGTCGATCCGGAAGCCTATCTCCGGGCCATGCTCGCCTACGGACTCGAAGGCAATGTCGACGTCGACTTCTACGTCGAGGACAACAAGGTCCGCTCCTGGTACGGCATCCCGTGGATGGACTGGAACACTGAAGTGGCCAGCGACTGGCCTGGCACGGACGGTCGCGAGTTCGTCCATGGCTTCACCCACGAATTCGACTCCTTCGCGGGCACGCTGAGCGAGCTGCAGGAGACGTTCGTCGACACCTGGTCCGGCGCCTATTTCAACGACCGGGCCGCCTTCTCGCTCGGGCAGGTCTACTGCAATCCGGACGACCCGAAGCCGGGCATGGTCAATCCCGACCCGACCGGCCTCAACAACATGGCCGACGGCGCCTTCATCATCAAACTCCTGTTCTCGACGGTCAGCGAGCCGGAGCTTCCGATCGTCGCCAACGCGCTAGAGTGGGACGCCAACATCTTCGTCAATCCCTCGCCGGAGGAACGCAACAAGGGGCCGCTGTCGAAGTACGAGCGCGCCCTCGGCAAGATCCGGATGATTCAGATCGACGTCTCGGTCCGCGACGTGCGCAGCACGACCGGCTGGCTGATGGGAACCTTCGGCTATGACTCGCGGGCGCCCGGTGCGACGCCGTGGGAGCGGATGGTGCCGCTCGGCCTCCAGTGGGGCAACAACCCGCGAGTGCCATTCGCGGAGACCTGCGCGAGCCCGGACGGGCCGTGCAACCTCGACCCGCTGACCGAGCAGTGGATCAACCGCGAGGCCGCGGTGTCGCTCGCAACCCCGCCGCTCCACTTCAACCACCTCGGCTTCGGCGGGCGCCTCGCGGGCCCAGTCGACAATCCCAAGGCTGCGTGCCTTGCCTGCCATCAGACTGCCGGGTTCCCCGGTGTCGCCATCACCCCGGAGTTCGCCCCGAATGCGGCCGTGCTCGGCCTCGATGCCCAGAACAAGCCGGAGCTCGATTCGAGCTTCCGGATGATGTTCTACGGCAACGTTCCCTCCGGCGTGGTGTTCTCCGACACCCAGCTCTACTCGGGCGACTACTCGCTCCAGCTCTCGATGAGCCTCCAGAACTTCGTCTCGCGCCGGTGCTCGGCCGATGCGCCCGAGCCGAAGCCGTCGCTCTGCACCCAGCTCGGGGCCTGGGCTGCCGCCCAGAAGCAGGCGGTGGATGCGCTGCTCGTCTTCGGCACCCCGGGCGTCGGCGGCGCCCCGATCAGCGCGAAGTAGCGCACCCCGGCCGAACGGTCATGCGGTCTCGCCCGCCGGGGCGGGACCGCTCCCTGCCGACGTCGGGGTCTTGTGGTCCGGCCCCCACAGGGCACGGAGCGCGTTGAGGATCACCGCGACGTCGATCACTTCCTGGAGCACCGCGCCCTCGACGGGCTGCAGGTAGCCCAAGGCGGCCGCGATCATGCCGGCGACCGACAGCCCGATCCCGACATAGACGCTCTGCAGCGCGATGGCCCGCGAGCGTCGGGCGATCCGGATTGCGGGAAGCACCCCGTCGAGCCGATCGACGAGCAGCACGACGTCGGCCGCCTCGGCAGAGGCGGCGGCACCCCGAGCGCCCATGGCGACACCGACATCGGCCGCCGCGAGTGCCGGGGCGTCATTGACGCCATCGCCGATCATCATCACCGGCCCGCTACGACGCTCGGCGAGGACGACCTCGACTTTCCGTTCGGGCGTGAGGTCTGCCGCCACGTGATCGACGCCGGCACTTCGTCCGATCGCTTCGGCGACATCCCGCCGGTCCCCCGACGCCAGCACGATGCGCGCGATGCCCGCGGCGCGGAGCACGGCGAGCAGCCCGGGGATGCCGGGGCGGAGCGGATCGGACAGCACCAGCTCGCCCGCCACCTTGCCATCCACGGCGACGGCGACCGTCACCGCGCCGACGGCGCGGTCGGCGACGCGCAGCGTCTCCACCGGAACGCCGAGCGCGGCGGCGACGAAGCCGGTGCCGCCGACCACCACGGCATGGCCCTCGACCTTGCCCGATAGCCCCTCGCCGGCGGTCTCGGCGACCTCGGTCGGCAGGGCGAGCGGAAGCCCCCTCGCCTCGGCCGCCCGGACGATGGTGGCGGCCATGACATGCTGCGAGGCCTGATCGAGCGACGCCGCGAGCCGAAGCACCTCCGCCCCGTCGAATCCGGGGGCGACGAC
>JAEVZM010000060.1 GCA_023392225.1 Pseudomonadota bacterium | reverse complement strand
CTTCAACGACTCGACCTTCGTCCTCCAGATCGCCTATGGCACGATCCTCGTCGTCGCCATCTGCCTGACCGCGATCCAGGACCGGATCGAGAAGCGGGCACGACAGCAATGAAGCTCTCCCTCAACTCGACCGGCGCCCGCGTCACCGGCGCCATCCTCATCGCGATCGCCCTGTTCGTGCTCGGCTCGCTGCTGATCCCCGGCTATTCCTCGGCGTTCTCAATCCGCGCGATGCTGGTGCTGGCGTGCCTGCTCGCCGTCGCCTGCGTCGGCCAGACGCTGACAATCATCATCGGCGGCATCGACCTCTCGATCCCCTTCGTCATCGGCTTCGCCAACGTCGTCGCGGCTCAGCTCTACGGCGACGGCATGAACTTCGTCGTAGTCTGCGCCATCGTCGGCGTGCTGGCGCTCGGCATCGGCGCAGTCAACGGCCTGATCTCGGCCGGCCTCGGCCTCCATCCGCTCATCGTCACCCTCGGCGTCGGCACCATCGTCCAGGGCGCCGTGCTGGTCTGGACCAGGGGCTTCCCGTCGGGCTCGGCACCGGATGCGGTGACCAAGTTCGTCTCGATCGGCGGCTCGGTCGGGCCGATCCCGGTGCCGTGGCTGGTGCCGTCCTTCATCGTGATGTCGGCGCTGATCATCCTGGTGCTCAACCGCACGCCCTATGGCCGCCGGCTGTTCGCGCTCGGCAGCAACCCGCGCGCCGCGGCGTTGGCGCTGGTCGATCCGCTCCGCATGTGGGTGGTCACCTACGCGATCAGCGCGCTGTTCGCCGCCATCGCCGGCGTGCTGCTCCTCGGCTTCACCGGCTCGGCCTATGGCGACGTCGGCCAGCCCTACCTGTTCCAGACGATCGCTGCGGTGGTGATCGGCGGCACCGCCTTGGTCGGCGGTCGCGGCTCGTTCCTCGGCACGGTGGCCGGCGCGATCGTTCTCACCCAGATCAACACCATCCTGATCGGGCTCGGGCTCCAGCCGTCCCTCGTGCAGGCGGCGCTCGGCCTAATCATCATCCTGCTCGTCTCGCTCTACGGGCGCGAGGCGCACGTTCGCGCGACGATCTGAGCGCGGCTACTGGCCGGGGACGTCGACCCCGGCGAGCTGCGACAGGCGCCCCGCGGTGGCGCGGATCATCTTCAGCGTCTCCATCATGTCGGGCGCGGAGGGGACATTGGCGAGATGAACGTAAGGCACGGTGAGCGCCGCCAGCGCCCGGCCATCGGGCCGGAGCACCGGCGCAGAGAGGTTCATCACGCCGGCGATCTGGATGCTCGGCATCATGGCGTAGCCGCGCTCCTTGATCTCGTCGAGCCGGGCTGCGAAATCGGGCGAGATCGAGGGCTCCTCGCTGCTCTTGAGATGCTCGGCGATCATCATCAGCCGCTCCTCCGGAGGCCGGAAGGCGAGCAGCACCTGGCCGGAGCCGGTCTCGAACAGGCTGACATGGGAACCCATGCGGATCGAGATGCCCCAGTAGCTCGGCGCCTCCTGCTGGGCGATCAGCACCACCGAGCCGCGGTCGAAGACGACGAGCTGGTTGGCCTGCTGGGTCGCCTGGGCGAGCTCGCGCATCATCGGCGTCGCGTAGGACGCCATGCGCCGCACCGGGGCGTGGAGATGGGCGAGGCCGAACAGCTTGAGGGTCAGCGAGTAGCGGTCGCCCTCGTCGCGGGCGACATAGCCGCGCCGGACGAGCGTGTTGAGCATGCGGTAGAGCTCGTTGTGGCTCCGGCCGAGGCGCTTGGCGATCTCGGCCTGGCTGAGGCCGCCATCGGTGGCGGCGAGCAATTCGAGGATGTCGAGCCCCTTGTCGAGGGCCGGCGCGCGATAACGGTCCTGAAGCGCATCCAAGGCGCAGCGTCTCCCCATGATGCGCGGCGTCCTGCCCGCGGCGGGACCGCGGGCGACGGCCTGCTGCATGAACGCTATGTATATATGAGATCTCTACTCACTGGCGAATGAAAGAACCGATGAACCAGACCATCCACTTCGAGGACTACCAGCTCGGCGACGTCCGTGAGACCACCGGCCGGACCATCACCGAGACCGACTTCGTCGTCCATGCCGGCCATACCGGCGACTTCTTCCCCCACCACATGGATGCCGAATTCGCCAAGACTACGCCGTTCGGCCAGCGCATCGCCCACGGCACCATGGTGTTCGCGATCGGCGTCGGCCTCACCGCGACCCTCATCAACCCGGTCGCCTTCTCCTATGGCTACGACCGCCTGCGGTTCGTGCGGCCGGTATTCATCGGCGACACGATCCGGACGCGGGTGACGATCAGCGCCAAGGAGGACGACCCCAAGCGGCCGGAGGCGGGCCGGGTGATCGAACGCTGCGAAGTGCTCAACCAGCGCGACGAGGTAGTGCTCGCCGCCGACCACATCCTGATCGTCGAGCGGAAGAACAAGCCCGCCCGAAAGCCCGCCTGACCGCGCCTCAGCTCGGGAAGCGGGCGCGGAGCTCGGCGACCTCGGCGAAGGACAGGAAGTTGGTGCTCTCGCCGCGGAGCAGGAAGAACAGCTTCGCCGTCTCCTCGAGCTCCTCCGCCCCGTAGACGGCCTCCTCGAGGC
>JAEVZM010000032.1 GCA_023392225.1 Pseudomonadota bacterium | reverse complement strand
GCGGGACCCGCGACCCGACACGAGGCCCCGACCATGCCGTCACCCGAGCAGACCGCCCTCCAGCCCGTCCTTCGCGACGTCCACCGCTACTGGTTCGGCGACCTGTCCGCGCCGACCGAGAAGAACCCCGACAAGGCGGCGATCTGGTTCAAGCAGTCGGACGAAACCGACGCCCATATCCGCGACACCTACGGCCGCTACATCGACCAGGCCGCGGCGATCGACTGGGACCTCGACGCCCTGTCGCGCGAGGAGCAGGTCGGGCTGGTCGTCCTTCTCGACCAGTTCCCCCGCAACATCTACCGCGTCACCGGCCAGGCCTTCGCCTATGACGAGAAGGCGCGGGCGATCGCGACCGAGCTGCTCGCCGACGGGATCGACCGGTTCTGGATGCACGAGCGGTTCTTCCTGCCCCTGCCCTTCGAGCACAGCGAGTCGGTCGCCGACCAGGACCACGCCGTCCGTGTCTATGCCGGCCTTGCCGAAGAAGCGCCGGAGGACTGGAAGGAGACCATGCGCGTCGGCCTCGATTTCGCGACCAAGCACCGCGACATCATCCGGAAATTCGGGCGCTTCCCGCACCGCAACACGATGCTCGGGCGGGACTCGACGCCCGAGGAACTCGAGTTCCTCAAGGACGGCCGCGGCTACTAGGCCTCGCGCCCGTACTGGTGAAAGGGCAGCTCCGGCGGGCCGTCGCTGTTGGCGGGCGCCGGCCGCTTCTGGCCCGGCCGGGCGTCGTCCTGTTCGATCTCGACCTCGGTGATCCCGGTGCCGCGCCGGGTGATCTTGCGGCTCGAGGTGGCGATCTCCTCGATGTCCTTGTTGGCCTGCGCGAAGTGGGTCTGCAGCCGGCGCACGCGATCGTCCAGACGCGTGACGTCATCGAGCAGCTTCACCACCTCCTGCTGGATGACGTGCGCCTGCTCCCGCATCCTCACGTCGCGCAACAGCGACATCACCACCTGCACCGACAGCATCAGGAGCGACGGCGACACGATCACCACCCGCATCCGGTGGGCGCGCTGGACGACATCCTCGAAGCGCTCGTGGATGTCGGCGAAGATCGATTCGGACGGCACGAACATGAAGGCGGTGTCGTGGGTCTCGCCGACGATGTGGTAGCGCGCGGCGATGTCCTGCACATGCTTGAGAGTATCCCGGCGGAACGCGGTCTCCGCCTGCTTCACCGCCTCGGGCGTCTCGGCGGCGCGGATCGCGTTCCAGGCCTCGAGCGGGAACTTGGCGTCCACGACCAGCGACGGCGCGTTGTTGGGGAAGAGAATCAGGCAGTCGGGCCGGTTGCCGTTCGACAGCTGCGCCTGGAACTTGTAGGCGCCCTGCGGCAGCCCGTCCTGGATGATCGCCTGCATCCGCGCCTCGCCGAAGGCACCGCGGGTCTGCTTGTTGGACAGCACCTTCTGCAGTTCGACCACCTGGCTCGACAGCGAGGTGATGTTCTGCTGCGCCTTGTCGATCACCGCCAGCCGCTCGGCGAGTCGGGTGAGGTCGTCGTGGGTGCGGCGGGTATTGTCGGTGAGCGACTGGCCGAGCTTGTGACCGAGCCCGTCCATCCGCTCACTGAGGCCACGCACGAGGTCCGACTGGCGCGAGCCGAACACCTCGGCAATCGTCTGCATGCGGCCCTGCATCTCGCTCTGGGACCGCACCAGCTCGGCGAACTGCGCCTCCAGCACGCCGCCCCGCTCCGAGCGGGCGAGGGCGCGGCGCCACGCCACCACCAGCAGCACGACCAGCGCCGCCACCGCGACCGCGGCCACCGCCAGTCCCGCCTCGCCATAGGTGAGGACCCTGCCGCCGATCTCGAAGGTACCGTTCATGCGCCCACGTCCCCGATTCGATCCATGACTAGAACAAACTAGGAACGATATGTCTAGTCGTCGCTCGGGACGTCGTCCTTCAACGGCTTGCTGTGCCGCGACCGCCGGACATAGGCATCCGGGTCCTTCAGCACTTTCGGCTTGAACGGCCCGCGTCCCAGCACCCGCGCATGCGGATTCCGCGGTGGCTTCGCGGGCGGTACCTTTCGCTTCTTCTTCATCGAGCGTTCCGAGACAGTTGACCGCGCAGCGCCCCTTCCATATCTCAGGCGCGTGGCACCGCTAGAGATCATAAAGCTTCCCGACCGGAAACTCCGACTCGTCAGCGATCCGATCGAACGGATCGACGACGACCTGCGCCGATTCGCCGACCAGATGCTGGCGACAATGTACGAGGCCCCCGGCATCGGCCTCGCCGCGATCCAGGTCGGCGTGCCGCGGCGGATGCTGGTGCTCGACGTCGCCCAGCGCGAGGATGAGACCGCGTCGCGCGACCCGATTGTGATGATCAATCCGGAGATCCTCAGCCGCTCGGACGAGACCTCGGTGCGCGAGGAGGGCTGCCTCTCGATCCCGGAATACTACGCCGAGGTCGAGCGTCCGGCGCGGCTGCGGATCCGCTTCCTCGACCGCGACGGAAAGCAGCGCGAGATCGACGCCAAGGGCGTGCTCGCGACGTGCATCCAGCACGAGGTGGATCACCTCGACGGCAAGCTGTTCATCGACTACCTGTCGAAGCTGAAGCGCGACATGGTGATCAAGAAATTCAACAAGCAGGCCAAGCACACCGCGCTCTGACCATGTGAACGGCGCCACAGGGAACCATGCGGGCGCTTCCGCATTTGTGACGAGTGGGGCAGGATACGCGCCAGTCGCAGTTGGCGACGCCCAGATTCGCGGGGAGTATGAAACTATGAGAATGGCAGTGATTGCGGCGGTGGCCGCTACGGGCATGGCGCTGAGCGCCTGCACCACTGGACAGGGTGCCCTGGTTGGCGGCGCTGGCGGTGCCGCGGTCGGCGGCCTTGCCACGGGAACCTTCGGCGGCGCCCTGGTCGGCGGCGCGGTCGGTGCCCTTGCTGGCGCCATCTTGGTCGAATCGTCGAACGGCTGGTGCAAGTACAAGTACAAGGGCAAGATCTACCGCGAGCGCTGCTAGCGCGGAGCGCTTTGCCTTCCGGCGCCACCGCGCGCCGGAGGGCTGGCCTTGCAGGCAAACGGGCGCGAGGCTATGCCCGCCCGCATGACCTTTCGCATCGCCTTTTTCGGGACGCCTGATTTCGCCGTCCCCACACTCACCGAGATCGTCGGCCAGGGCCACGAGGTCGTGGCCGTCTATTCCCAGCCGCCCCGCCCCGCGGGCCGCGGCATGGCCGAGCGCAAGTCCCCCGTCCATGAGACCGCCGAGCGATTCGGCCTCCCGGTCCACACGCCGCGGACGCTCCGCACGGCCGAGGCAGCCGCCGCGCTCGCCGATCTCGCCCCCGACGTCGCCGTCGTCGTGGCCTACGGGCTGATCCTGCCGCGCAACGTCCTCGACATCCCGCCGGAAGGCTGCCTCAACCTTCATGCCTCGCTACTGCCGCGCTGGCGCGGCGCCGCGCCCATACCGCGAGCGCTCAAGG
>JAEVZM010000023.1 GCA_023392225.1 Pseudomonadota bacterium | reverse complement strand
TCCCTCGGCTCAGGCCGGGGAGGGGCCTTCTTGCGTTCAGGGGGCGGTGTAGGCGGTGATGCCGGCGGCGATCGCCGCGCAAGCGAGCTCGACGGTCTTTGGGATCGGCGCAGGCCGACCGTCTCCGCGGTGTTCGCCCGCCTCGTAGTTGATGACGCTGGACCGCGAGATGCCCAGAGCCTCGGCCGCCCGCGACTGGGAGAAGCCCATCCTGGTCCGCCATGCTTTGAACTGCTCGGGCGTCATCGCATACTCTCCCGCGAGAAGGTGGTGACTGTCGCTTCCCTTTCCGGTGGGGATCGGGCCTTCGCCCGATCTCCGGCAGCTCAGTTGATGCTCAGGCGGAGTCGGAAGCCCCACAACCTGATCACCAACCGGACCTTCCGGATGGTCATTTCGACAGTCAACTCCTTTCGGTTTCGTCTCCGGGACCAACGGCTCAGGCCGCCAAGCTGCTCACACAGCCGCAGGCGGAAGAGGCCGCGAAGATGATCGCGCGACTGATGGATCACGCGGCGGAGCGCGGTGGGAGCTAGCCGCGGGATGGTGACTGGGCGACGGACCATGCGCCGAAAAAGCGGGCGCTGAGGCCGAGCAAGGCGCGAGCGCGCGTGTAAGGACCGTGCCGCGACAGATGCATCCCAATGCGATGTTCGGCATCTGGACCGCCAGGGGCGGCGAGCCGATAGCGGCTTGGAAGCATGGAATGCCGTGGTTCCGAATGGTGCTGCCGGACAGGATTGAACTGTCGACCTCTCCCTTACCAAGGGAGTGCTCTACCACTGAGCTACGGCAGCGCGCGAGCGCATCGGATACGTCGGCGGCGGCTTTACTGCCACATGCCATGCTCCGCTTCAAGCCGGCATTGCACGGGAAATCGAGGTAGAATGCCGCGCATGAGCGAGGACAGCAGCGACCGCGCCAAGGATGCCGCCCGGAAGGCCCGCGAGGAGCGGCTTGCGGCGGCGCTCCGCGCCAATCTCCGTCGGCGAAAGGCGGCCGGCCGAATTTCGCAGGAATCGGCGGGGCAGGAGCCGCCCGGCACGGCGTCCGAGCTGGACGACACGGCGAAATAACGGGCAGGGCGGCGGCGCCCGCCCGCCTTGTACCGGCCGCAAACCTGCTATAGACGGCCGGTCGGGGTCCCGGACAGGCCGGGCCGAGGGGACGATTCGGACAGGAAAAAGGGGCGGCTCCGCACATGGATCGCATTCGTATCGTCGGCGGCGCGCCGCTCAACGGCACCATCGCCATCTCCGGCGCCAAGAACGCCGCTCTCCCGCTCATGATCGCGAGCCTGCTCACCTCCGAGACGCTGACGCTCGACAACGTGCCGCGCCTCGCCGACGTGCAGCTCCTCAAGCGCATCCTCGGCAATCACGGCGTCGATTGCATGGTCGCCGGCAAGCGCATCGGCCAGAGTGGCCTCTCGGGAGAGACGCTCGAGCTCACCGCGAGCGAGATCGTCGACACCGAGGCGCCCTACGAGCTCGTCTCCAAGATGCGGGCGAGCTTCTGGGTGATCGGCCCGCTGCTCGCCCGGATGGGCGAGGCCCGGGTCTCGCTGCCCGGCGGCTGCGCCATCGGCACCCGGCCTGTCGACCTCTTCATCGCCGCGCTTCGCGACCTCGGCGCCGAGATCGAGATCGAGGGCGGCTACGTGATCGCGCGGGCCCCGAAGGGCCTTCGCGGCAACCGCATCACCTTCCCCAAGGTCACGGTCGGCGCGACTCACGTGGCGCTGATGGCCGCTTCGCTCGCCCGTGGCGAGACCGTCATCGAGAATGCCGCGCGCGAGCCCGAGATCGGTGATCTCGCGGCCTGCCTCATCAAGATGGGCGCCAAGATCTACGGGGCCGGCTCCTCGACCATCCGCGTCGAGGGCGTCGAGCGCCTCCATGGCGCCCGCCATCCGGTGATGGCCGACCGCATCGAGACCGGCACCTACGCGATGGCGGTGGCGATGACCGGCGGCGACGTGGTGCTCGAGGGCGCCACCCCCGACACGCTGCAGCGGCCGATCGAGGTGCTGACCGAGGTCGGCGCCACCATCACCGCCACCAATCACGGCCTCCGCGTCAAGCGGAACGGCAGCGGCCTCCGGCCCATCGAGGTCACCACCGAGCCGTTCCCCGGATTCCCGACCGACCTCCAGGCCCAGCTCATGGCCCTGGTCAGCCGCGCCTCGGGCACCTCGCGCATCCGCGAGACGATCTTCGAGAACCGCTTCATGCACGTCCAGGAGCTGGCCCGCCTCGGTGCCGAGATCCATCTCGACGGGCAGATGGCGACGATCACCGGCGTCGACCGCCTCAAGGGCGCACAGGTGATGGCCACCGACCTCCGCGCCTCGGTGTCGCTGGTCATCGGCGGCCTCGCCGCCGAGGGCGAGACCATCGTCAACCGCGTCTATCACCTCGATCGCGGCTTCGAGCGGATCGAGGACAAGCTCGGCGCCTGCGGCGCCACAATCGAGCGTCTCAGCGGCTGATCCCCCGCGCTGGCCGCGACAACGGGGCCGGCGTCACTCTGTGGTCGTCCAGGAGGGCCGGCCTCACCGCAGCGCGCGCCGGCGTCGACGTCTCGCGTCAGCGGGGCGCGACCGCGGACGTTCGACGCGCGCCTCGTATAGGATGCTTGGACCGGCAAATCGCCGGGCAGCGAAGAGGGGATCGGAGCCTTGCCCAACGCACCCCGCGCCATCGTGACCGGCGCATCGTCCGGCATTGGCCGCGCCTTCGCCGAGCGGCTTGCAGCCGACGGGCATGATCTCGTGCTGATCGCGCGCCGCCGCGATCGGCTGGAAGACCTCGCCTCGGAGCTCCGTTCGCGCGGTGGCGTCGTGGAGGTCGTGGCCGCCGACCTCACGGAGCGCGAGGCGCTGGCCGCGATCGAAGCCCGCATCGCGGAAGACGATCGGCTTGCGCTCCTCGTCAACAACGCAGGGTTCGGTGGCTACGGACCGTTCATCGAGCTCGATCCGGATCTCGCCGACCGGCAGATCGACCTGCACCTCAAGGCGCTGATCCGGCTGACCCGTGCCGCGCTGCCCGGCATGGTCGAGCGAAAGACTGGCGCTGTCATCTCCGTCGCCTCGACGCTCTCCTTCACCGCGACGACGGCGCTCGAGCGTCCGAAGCGGGCGGTCTACACGGCGACCAAGGCGTTCATCACCACCTTCACCCAGATCCTCGCGCAGGAGCTGGAGGGCACCGATGTGAGGGTGCAGGCCCTTTGCCCCGGGCTGGTCCGTACCGAGTTCCACGATTCCCTCGGCGGCCGTCCGCCGGGTGCCCATGTGCTCGAGCCGGCGGATATCGTCACCGCCGCGCTCGCCGGTCTCGCGCTCGGTGAGGTCGTCTGCGTTCCCCAGCTGCCGGAGCGTGCACCCCTGGACGCCCTTGCCGAGGCGCAGCGAACGGTCTGGCGCGAGTCGCTCCAGCCCGTGATCGCCGGCCGCTACCGCGACGTCGGCTGAGATCGGCCGGTCTCGCTCCGCAGGATGGCGCGACCTGGGTCGGTCGCGTCGATCGTGACCGCGGCCCACGTTTCCGTCGTGAGGCGCGCGTGGTCGTCCCCGCCGAGCACGACGATCGGGCAGGCGGTCCCGTACAGCCGGGCCGCCACCAGTGAGCCGACCACCAGGATCGGGTCAGGCTCCGACAGCACGATCGCGGCAGGGGCCGTGCCGAGGCGGATCGCCTCGGCGAGCACCGAGCTCGACGACGACGAGCCGCGGCCGACCGGCATGACGAGGACACGCCCCGCCACGCTCGACCCGAGCGCCGGATGCGAGCGGTCGATGACGCGTCCCGTCTCGACGTCGACGACGCCCCAGAACGACAGCGGCGCCGTCGCCAGCACGGGGCCCGATCCGGTGCCTTCGACGAGGAAGTGGCCCGCCATCGTCATTGCCGCGATCCGGGCCGGGGCCGGAGCCGGGAGACCCGCCCGCGTGCCGCCGAGGCGATGCACTCGGCGAGCGTGCCGAAGGCGACGTCGATGCCGAGATTGCCCGGCGCGTAGTGCGCCCACTTGCCCGAGTTGGTCATCACCGGGCCGTCGAGGTCGCGCATCACCGCGGTGACGTAGGTGCAGGTGTCGACGACCAGCGTCGCGCCGGCCGCCTCCAGCCGCGCGCGCCAGCCGCGGGCCTCGAGGGCCTGGTACGTGTCGCGCCCGGTGTTGATGTAGAGGTCGACGCCGGGCGCCGGGCTGAAGCCGTCGAGGAGCGGCAT
>JAEVZM010000677.1 GCA_023392225.1 Pseudomonadota bacterium | reverse complement strand
TGCCGCACCCCGGTGGGCAGACGGATCGGCGTCGGCATCGACCCGGCGCGCGTCTACCGCTTCGACGCCAACGAGCGGCGCATCGCCGCCGCATGACGTTCCCGATGACATTCTGCGAGGAGAGATGATGAGCAAGCGTTGGAAGGTGGTCGGGATCAATTTCGACCACATGCACATGGGCGACCTGCTGCGCCTGGTCCACGAGCACCCGGAGGCCGACATCGCCGGCATCTGCGACGCCGAGCCGGAGCGGATGGCGGGCGCGATCGAGAATTTCGCGATCGCCCCGGAGGCGGTGTTCACCGACCCCGATGCCTGCATCGCGGCGACGAAGCCCGACCTCGTGATCCTCTGCCCGGCGACGGCGCACCATGCCGACTGGGTCGAGCGCGTGGCCAAGCACAAGGTGCCGATCCTGGTCGAGAAGCCGTTCGCGGCGAGCATCGCCGAAGCCGACCGGATGATCCGCGCCACCGAGGGGCAGCTGCTCGCGATCAACTGGCCGCTCGCCTGGTACCCGCCGCACGTCACCACCAAGCGGCTGATCGACGAGGGGCTGATCGGCGACGTGACCGAGGTCCACTACTACGACGGCAATCGCGGCCCCCTCCATCACCTCGCCGACAAGCTGACCCGCGAGCCGACGCTCGAGGACAAGCAGACCGCCTGGTGGTACCGGGCCGAGGCGGGCGGCGGCAGCCTCCTCGACTATCTCGGCTACGGCGTGACGCTCGGCACCTGGTTCCAGGACGGGCGGGCGCCGCTCGAGGTGACCAGCACCATCGGCGGCGATCCGACCCTCGAGGTCGACGAGCATTCCGTGACGGTGGCCCGCTACGCCCACGGCCTTTCCAAGTACGAGACGCGCTGGGGGACGTTCTCCGACCCCTGGGTGCGCCAGCCGCAGCCGAAATGCGGCTTCGTCGTGGTCGGCACCCGGGGCACCATCTCGAGCTACGACTACGAGGACCACGTCACCGTGCAGACGGCCGAGCAGCCCGACCAGCACGACATCCCGGTCGACGTGCTGGCCGCACCCCGCTCCAACCCGATCGAATACGTCCTCCACTGTCTCGCCACCGGCGAGGCGATCAGCGGCCCGCTCGACCCGAAGCTGTGCCGGGTCGGGCAGCAGATCGTCGACACCGCGCTCGCCTCGGCCCGCGCCAAGCGGACCCTGGAGCTGCTGGCATGAGCGGCGACGCGAAGGCCGAGGTCCAGAGTGCCGACTACGCGCTGACCGGGACGGCGACGACCCGGATGCCTGCGCCGGACCTGCCCTATCGTCCGAAGGACCCGGTGCGCTACCGGCCGCGCATCGCGCTGGTCGGCGCCGGCGGCATCACCGCCGCGCATCTCGGGCCGTACCGGGCGGCCGGCTACGACGTGGTCGCGATCTCCGACCCCGAGATCGGCCGGGCGGAGGCGCGGCGCGACGAATTCTTCCCCGGGGCGACGGTCTCGACCGGCATCGACGACATCCTCGCCGACGAGACCATCGAGGTCCTCGACATCGCCACCCATCCCGCGGAGCGCGTCGCGCTGATCGAGCGGGCGATCGACGCCGGCAAGCACATCCTGTCGCAAAAGCCGTTCGTGCTCGACCTCGACACCGGGGCGCGGCTCGCCGACCGGGCCGACGAGAAGGGGGTACGGCTCGCGGTCAACCAGAACGGACGGTGGGCGCCGCACCTCGCCTGGATGCGCGAGGCCGTCGCCGCCGGGCTGGTCGGACGGCTCGACAGCGCCCATGTCGCGATCCACTGGGACCACACCTGGACCAAGGGTACGCCGTTCGAGGACATCGACGACCTGATCTTCTACGACTTCGCCATCCACTGGTTCGACTTCCTGGTCAGCGTCGCCGGCGAGCGGGTGAAGCGCGTCTACGCCAGCACGGCGCGGTCGCGCGACCAGGGGGTGCGGCCGCCGCTCTTCGCGCAGGCGCTGGTCGAGCTGGACGAAGGCCAGGCCTCGCTCGTCTTCGACGGCGGCTCCCGGTTCGGCCCGCTCGACACGACCTACATCGCCGGCAGTGCGGGAAGCCTCTCAAGCACCGGTCCCAATCTCGGCGAGCAGAGTGTGCGGCTGGTGACCGGCGAAGGCGAAGCATTTCCGGAGCTGGTCGGCACATGGTTCGTCGACGGCTTCCACGGCACGATGGCGGAGCTGCTATCGGCCATCGAGGAGGGCCGCGAGCCGGTCAATGGCGCGCGCGCCAACCTCACCTCGCTGGCGCTGTGCTTCGCCGCCATCCAGTCCGCGCGCACCGGCGCGCCGGTCGATGTCGGCTCGGTCCGGCGGCTGCCGGAACCGACGTGATGGTGGAGGGGAATCGCGCCGGACGGCCCGCAGGCGCTATGACGTCTGGCGCGCCGAATGGGCGGGGCGCGATTCGCGGCAGGACCGATGGCGGTGGTTGAGCGGGTGACATTGAACCGGGTCGCGGCCGTGGCAGGCGTCTCGCGCGCCACGGTCGACCGGGTGCTGAACGGCCGCCCCGGGGTCCATCCGCGGACGCAGTCGCTGGTGATGCGCGCGGCGCGCCAGCTAGGCCTCACCGCCGATGCGCCAGCGCTCGGGTCCGGGGGAGACCGGCGGGTCGCCTTCGTGCTGCCCGCCGGACCCAATGCCTATATCAACCTTCTCGCCGAGGAAGCGGCGCATGCCGACGCACCCGGGGTCGAGGTCCAGGTGGCACGGGCCCCGACGCTCGATCCGCTTGTGGTGGCCGAGACCGTCCGCTCTGTCGCGGACGGTGTGGATGCGGTCGCGGTCATCGCCCTCGACGTGCCGGCGATCCACGAATTGACCCGCGACCTTCACGCGGCATCGAAACTGGTCGTCGCCCTCGCCTCGCCGCTCACCGGGGCCGACC
>JAEVZM010000664.1 GCA_023392225.1 Pseudomonadota bacterium | reverse complement strand
GACGGCACCTGCCCGGCCACTTCGAACTGAGCGGGGCTCAACGCTCCTCCGCGCCGTGCGGCCGACTAGCTCGCAAGCGCTCCGTCGAGCGCCTTGCCGATGAGCGCCCGGGTCTCGGGGATGCCGTAGATCGCGACGAACGAGCCGAAGCGCGGGCCGCGCTCCATGCCGAGCAGCACCTGGTAGAGCGTCTCGAACCAGGTGAGCGCGACGCCGGGCCGGCCGTCGGGGCCGGTCTTGGCCTTGTCCTGGAAGCGCTCGAACGAGCGCCCGACCTCGTAGACCGCGTTCTGGATGTCGCCGCCGTCGGTGACGCCCTCCGCCTCGAGCCGGGCGAGCGCCGCATCGAGCGCCGCGAGCGCCGCGCGCTCCTCGTCGTCAGGGGCGCGGAACACCTTCTTCGGCGCGACGAAATCCTCGTAATAGCGGACCGCATAGCCGACCATCTCGTCGAGCTTCGGATGGCTCTCCGGCGTCACCCCCGGCACGTGGCGGAGGATGAAGCCCCACAGCACGTCCTTGTCGTGGGCGTTGGAGGCCGCCGCGAGGTTGAGGAGCATGGCGAAGGCGACCGGCATCTCGACCGGCTGCGGGCCGCCGGCATGGATGTGCCACACCGGGTTGCCGAGCCGCTGGTCCTCGGGCTGGCCGGGATAGGCGGCGAGGAACTGGAAATACTCGTCGACGGCGCGCGGGATCACGTCGAAATAGAGCCGCTTCGCCGCCTTCGGCTTCTGGAACATGAACAGCGCCAGGCTTTCCGGCGAAGCGTAGTCCAGCCACTCGTCGATGGTGAGGCCATTGCCCTTCGACTTCGAGATCTTCTGACCGTTCTCGTCGAGGAAGAGTTCGTAGTTGAAGCCCTCCGGCGGGGTGCCGCCGAGCACCGTGCAGATCCGGCTCGACAGGCGCACGGAATCGATCAGGTCCTTGCCCGACATCTCGTAGTCGACGCCGAGCGCCGCCCAGCGCATCGCCCAGTCGGCCTTCCACTGGCACTTGACGGCACCGCCGGTGACCGGCTGCTCGACCAGCTGGTCGGTGTCGGGGTCGCGGTAGACGATGGTGCCGGCGTCGACGTTCCGCTCGAGGATCGCCACCTGCAGCACCGCACCGGTGGTCGGGCTGACCGGCAGGAACGGCGAATAGGTCTCGCGCCGCTCGTCGCCGAGCGAGGGCAGCATGATCGCCATCACCTCGTCATAGGCGGCGAGCATCTTGAGGAGCGTCGCGTCGAACCGGCCGGACTTGTAGTAGTCGGTGGCGCTGGCGAACTCGTAGGAAAAGCCGAAGCGGTCGAGGAAGCGGCGGAGCCGGGCGTTGTTGTGGGCGCCGAAGCTCGGATACTCGCCGAACGGGTCCGGCACCGAGGTCAGCGGCTGCTGGAGATGGGCAGCCATCATCTCCTTGTTCGGCACGTTGTCGGGGACCTTCCGGAGCCCGTCCATGTCGTCGGAAAAGCAGAGGAGACGGGTCGGGACCGCGTCGCTGGTCAGCACCCGGAAGGCGGTCCGCACCATGCTGGTCCGCGCCACCTCGCCGAAGGTGCCGATATGGGGCAGGCCCGAGGGGCCGTAGCCGGTCTCGAACAGGACGCCGCGGTCGGCATCGCCGCGCTTGTCGAGCCGGGCGACGATCTTGCGCGCCTCCTCGAAGGGCCACGCTTTCGACTTCTCGGCCGCCGCGCGAAGGGCCGGCGTGATGTCGATCTCGGGCAGGGGGGCCGCGCTCATTTCTGGTTGACCTGTATCGGGGGAAAATGCGGCCGGACCCTAGAAACCCGCGCCGGTCGCGTCAATGTCATCCTGCCGCCGGCTTGCCATGGGCCGGACCCTGCGCCATAGCTTTCTGCAAGCAAGTGAGACAGGAAGCGATGAACAAGTCGATGAAGACCGTCCCCGAGCACGAGGCCCTGATCTACGCCATGGTGACGCTGTCGGCCGCCGACCGCACCATGACCGACCGTGAGCTCCACAAGATCGGCGACATCGTCCAGACGCTGCCGGTGTTCGTCGAGTTCGACCGCGACCGGCTGGTGACCACCGCCGAGAACTGCGGCGCGCTGCTGCAGGCCGACGACGGCCTCGACCGCATCCTCGACATCATCGCCACCTCGCTGCCGCCGCGGCTCCATGAGACCGCCTATGCGCTCGCCGTCGAGGTGGCCGCGGCCGACCTCCATGTCGAGCAGGAGGAGCTTCGGTTCCTCCAGATGCTCCGCGACCGGCTCGAGCTCGACAAGCTGGTGGTCGCCGCGATCGAGCGGAGCGCCCGCGTCCGTTACCGGGTGCTCTGACCCGGGGGGACCCGCGAATCCGCTTCAGGTCCCTTCGCATCGTAACTGTCATTTTTTACAGGGCTTCTCGGCGCTGCTACGATCCCCCCGTCCTTTGCTCAGGAACGGGAGGAAGAAGCGTGAAGATCACACTTGCAGCGATCGCTCTCTCGGCGGCGGCCGTCGGCTGGGGCGGTGCCGCCGCGGCGAACGAAGGCCAGCAGCAGGCCTGCGCCGGGGCCATCGCCAAGAAAGCGGACGTGCCGATGAGCGCGGTCCGGGTGGTACCGGGATCCGGCAAGGGCTCTCAGGCCGGGATCAACGACATCCAGTTCGAGTTCCCCGGCGGCAGTGCCGAGTGCTGGGTCGACAAGAATTTCCGCATCCACGACGTCCACATCGCCACTTACCACGGCAAGAGCGAGGATGCCGACCGCACCGGGCAGAAGGAGGCCTGCGCCAGCTTCTTCGCCGACAAGCTCGGCGTACCGATGAGCGCCGTTCGCACCCACCACGCGCGCCCGACCAGCCACGGCAAGCTTCTCGTCGCCGTCTCGGCCGGCAACAAGACCGGGGAGTGTGAGGTCGACACCAAGTTCAATATCGTAGCGTTCAACCGGACCTGACGCCCCGCGCCCGACCCCCCGCGCCTCGGACGGCGCGGATGGCCTTCGGCTCCTCAAAAGAAGCCGACCGGGAAGTAGCGGAGGTACAGCTCGGTATAGACGCCCTTCTCGTTGAGCGCGGCGAGCGCGGCGTCGATCGCCTGGCGGAGATCCTCCGACCCGCGCGGCACGGCGATCGCCAGCCCCTCGCCGAAGAAGCGCGACTCGAGATAGGGGCCGCCGGCAAAGGCGCAGCAGCCGCCGGCGGCGTCGCTCTGCAGCCAGAACGAGAGCTGCATGCCGTCGCCGAAATGGGCGTCGGCCTCGCCCGACTTCACCGCCTCGCGCGCCGCCTCCGGCGTCGGGTAGAGCTTCCGCCCGACCTCGGGGAAGAAGGCCGCGAGATAGGCCTCGTGCGCGGTGCGGGCGACCACGGCGAGCGTCTTGCCCTTCAGCCCCTCGGGCGTCAGGTCGATCGGCCCCGCGTCGCGCCGGACAACGAAGCGCGCCGGCCAGCGCATGTAGACCTCGGAGAAGTCGAGCTCCTCGCGCGCCGCGGCGGTGATCGATATGCCGGCGATGATCGCATCGGCATCGCCTGAGCGGAGAGCGTTGAGCGTATCGTCCCACTCGCGCGCCTGGATGGTGCAGCGGATCTCGAGCTCGTCGCAGATCGCCCGCGCCAGGTCGACGTTGAAGCCGGCGAGCCGGCCCTCGGCATTGAGGAAGTTGAACGGCGGGAAGTCGTCGGTGGTGACGAAGCGGATGGCCTGGACCTTGCCCGCCGGCGGTCGCTCCATCCGGCGCCGGGGGTCCCAGAAGCTCGGGGTCTGCTCCGCCCCCGGCTGCGCGGCGGCCACCGCGACCCAGCCCGGCAGGGTCATCATTGCTACTATAAGTAGTTGTACTGCAATATAACTCGCCTTATTGATGTATTCGATGGCCGTCACGATCGGATTCCAGCGTCTTTTGCGTGTAAAGGCAGCTGTTTCTACTTCCCGCCCCGTCCGATTCGCGCTCAGATGGTGCGGGGGACAAGATGAGCGAAACGGTCGCGCAACGGGACCTTGGCGCGGGTGGGATCGGTGCCCGACGGCGCTGACCATCCCCATCTGCTCGATCTGCCGGGCCGCGAGACCGCGGAGACGGCGGTCTTTCGCGCCCGCGCCCAACGGCTCGGCCTGTCCTTCGTTTCCCATCCTCGTCTCGGCTCCCGGGCGGCGTTCGGCTGCGACGACGACATCGAGACCGGAACGAGCGCCAGAAATATGGCGGGCGACCTTATCATCGCGCCCGGCGAGGAGGCCATTGGCGAAGGCCGCGGGCTGGCTGCGCGGCAAGGCCGGACTGCGGCCGCGGGTGACGGTCTCGACCCCGACCGCGATCCGCGCCGGACTGCGCGCCGCGATCGGGCCTGCGGCGCTCGAGCGGGCCAGGGACCGCGTCGAGCGGGTCGGCCGGACGTTCTCGGCACGGCACAGCTTCGAGCCGCAGCAGGTCATCGCGCTCGGCGCCGGCCTTGCCGGGCTCGCCGCCGCCTTCGCCCTCGCGCCCCTCCTCGCCACGACCGTGCTATGGCTGGCGCTTGCCGGGTTCTTCATCGCCGTAAGCCTCATTCGCCTGATCGCCGCACTCGACCTCGGCCGGGTCGCCCCGCGCCGCCCGCCGCCGGTGCCCGAGGAAGCGGAACGGCCGATCTATACG
Source organism: Pseudomonadota bacterium (assembly GCA_023392225.1). GTDB lineage: Bacteria > Pseudomonadota > Alphaproteobacteria > Rhizobiales > Kaistiaceae > Bauldia. Next base: position 8,129 of record JAEVZM010000664.1, on the reverse strand, counting down.
GTGCTGGTGCCGCTCCGGCACGAGGCCGACATGATCCGCCAGGTGGTCGCCGCGCTCGACCGGCTCGACTGGCCGCGCGAGCGCCTCGACATCAAGCTGGTGATCGATGCCGACGACACCGCGACGCTCGCCGTCGCCCGGGCGCACGCGGCCGAGGCGCCCTACGAGGTGGTCGAGGTGCCGGCCGGCGGCCCGCGCACCAAGCCGATGGCGCTGCAATACGCCCTCACCTTCGCCCGCGGCGCGTTCGTGACGGTCTACGACGCCGAGGACCGGCCGCACCCGGGCCAGCTCGCCGAAGCCTGGCGGACCTTCCGCGCCGCACCCCGCTCGCTCGCCTGCCTGCAGGCGCCGCTGGTGATCGACAATGACGGCGACCACCCACTCGCCGCGCTCTTCGCCATCGAGTATGCCGCGCTCTTCGACGGCCTCCTGCCGGCGCTGGCGGATCGCGGCCTGCCGCTGCCGCTCGGCGGCACCTCGAACCATTTCCGCCGCGATGCGCTGGAGCGGGTCGGCGGCTGGGACCCCCACAACGTCACCGAGGATGCCGACCTCGGCATCCGCCTCGCCCGCTTCCGCTACAGGACCGGCACCATCACGCTGCCGACGCTCGAGGCGGCGCCGACCGGGCTCCGCGTTTGGCTGCGCCAACGCGTCCGCTGGATGAAGGGCTGGATGCAGACCTGGCTGGTGCACATGCGCCATCCGCTCCGTCTGTGGCGCAGCATCGGCACGGCGCGCTTCCTCGGCTTCAACGCCCTCGGCCTCGGCATGATCGTCTCGGCGCTGGCCCACCCGCTGTTCGTCGCAACGCCCTTGTGGATCTTCCTCGACCCGCGATCGCCCTGGAGCGGCGGCGGGGTGATCGCTTCGCTCTTCGCCGGCCTGACGCTGTTCAACCTCGCCTTCGGCTACGTGGCGATGTGGCTGCTGGCGGCCCGGACCCTCGCCGTCCGGAGGCGCGGCCACCTGGTGCGATACGTCTTCCTGCTGCCGCTCTACTGGCTGCTGGTCGGCTTCGCCACGATGCTGGCGCTCCGCGAGCTCATCGTCGCCCCGCACCGCTGGAACAAGACGCCGCACACCGCCACGCTCGCCCCGCTCCCGCCGGCCACCGCGGGCCACCCTGCCCTCCCCGCCGCGGCCGAGGACACCCGCCGCTCCAGCGTCGGCTAGCTGCGGCGAGCGCTCAGGCCTTCACCGAGCCGGCGGTCATCCCGGCGAGGAAATAGCGCTGGGCGATCAGGTAGAGGACGAGGAGCGGCAACGAGCCGAGGACGCTCATCGCCATCATCTCGTTCCACTCGAAGGCGTGCTGACCCATGAGGAGGCTGATGCCGATCGGGACCGTCCGCATGTCCATCGACTTCGTAAGCGTGAGCGCGAACAGGAACTCGTTCCAGGCGAGGAGGAAGGTGTAGACGGCGGTGGCGACGATGCCCGGCAGCGAGATCGGCACGATCACCCGCCAAAGCGCCGTCCAGCTCGTCCCGCCATCGACCAGCACCGCCTCGTCGAGCTCTTTCGGCAGGGTGTTGAGATACCCCGTCAGCAGGAGGATCGCGTAGGGCAGCGTGAAGACGAGATAGGTGAGGATCAGCGCGTAGTAGGTGTTGAAGATGCCGAAGGCGACGACCATCCCGAAATAGGGAATGAGGAGGGTGATCGGCGGCACCGTCTGGGTGCTGATCACGAGGAGGTTGAACGGCTTCTTGAGCCGGAAGTCGTAGCGGCTGAAGGCATAGGCGGCGAGCGTCGCGATGAGGAGCGTCAGGACCGTCACCACGCCGGCGACCAGATAGCTGTTGAAGAAGAAGCGGAGCTTCACCGGATTGGTGAAGATCGACCAATAGGCCTCGAAGGTGAACACCTTCGGCAGGAGCCGCGGCGGCAGCTCGAAGATCTCGGTGTTGGACTTGAGCGAGGTGAAGACCATCCACACGATCGGGAAGCAGGCGAAGACAAGCCCCGCCGTGAGGCCGAGATAGAGCAGCCAGGTCGAGGGGTGGGAGCGCTTGGCGAACCGGTTGGCCATGGCGACTACCTCACCGCCTTCTGATGCCGGATGTAGAACCAGGTCATGCTCATCGAAATGAGGAAGAGGACAACCGCGCTCGCCGCCGCGACGGAGAACTGGAAGCGCGTGAAGGCCGCCTTGTAGGTGTAGATGCTCATCATCTCGGTGGCGTGGATCGGGCCGCCGCCGGTGGTCATCCAGACCAGCGGGAAGACCTGCATGGTCCAGATGAAGTCGAGTAGCGCCAACGAGACGATGATCGGCTTGAGCTGCGGCAGGGTGACGTGCCAGAGCTGGCGGACGGGCCCCGCGCCGTCGATGCTCGCCGCCTCATAGAGGTCGCGCGGGATGCCCTGCAGCCCGGCGAGCAGCGTGACCATGTAGAGCGGGTAGCCGGCCCAGATGTTGACGAAGGTCAGCGCGTGGATCGCGGTCTTCGGCGAGGCGAACCACTCGACCTTGAAGTCGAGGATGCCGGCCGCCATCAGGACCGCGTTGGCGACGCCGTTCGGGTCGAGGATCAGCCGCCAGATGATGGCGATGATCACCGCGGTGAACAGCCACGGCAGGATGTAGAGCACGCGCAGCACCGCGCGCGTGGTGATGCTGATCCGGTCCGAGTTGAGCATGAGGGCGAAGGCGAGGCCGATGAGGACGTGGAACACCACGCTCATCACCGAGAAATAGAGCGTGTTGCCGATCGCCTGGATGAACACCGGATCGGAGAAGATCGCGACGAAGTTGTCGAGGCCGACGAAGCGCGGGCTCGGCTTGAGGATCGCGCCGTCCAGCATCGAATACCGGAACACGGCGACCATCGGGTAGAGCATCAGGAGGAAGAACAGCGCGATCGACGGCGCGACGTAGAGATAGGGCGCGAGGCTCCGCCGGTCGAAACGGGGCCGACCGGACCCCTGTCCGATCGCGCCGGAGAGCGGGGATGCCGCACTCGTCATCTGGTCACCTCCCCGCCGCGATCCCGGTGCGCGGCCAGCGCGGGCTTCCGCGCGTCCCCGGACGATCGGGGCGACGCGCAGTGTCGCGCATCGCCCCCGGCTCACGAAGCCCTTCTTCCTAGAACTCGGCTTCCCACTTCGCCTGGGCCTTGGCGGCGGCCTCGGCGGCGGTCTGATTGCCTTCCAGCATCGACTGGATCTCGACGTCGAACTGGCGCATCAGCTCCTCGGCGACCGGCAGGCCGACGAACTCGTTGGCGAGATAGCCCTCCTGGAAGATCTCGAAGGCCTTGCCGAACAGCGCGTCGGAGGCGACGAAGTCGGGCTTGGCGTTGACGTTGCCCGGGAAGGCGTTGGCGATCGAGACCAGCTTGGCGTTGACCTCCGGGCTCATCAGGTAGGAGACGAGCTTGAACGCCTCCTCCTTGTGCTCGGTGTTCTCGCTGACGCCGATGCCCCACGAGGCGTAGGGCAGGCCGCGCTTGCCGTCATAGCCATCGGCCGCCGGCACCGCGGTGATGCCGAAATTGAGGTCGGGATTGCGGTCGCGGATCAGGTTGATGTGGGCGAGCGAGCTCACCATCATCCCGACGCGGCCGTTGACGAACTCCTCGACCTTGTCCTGCTCCTGCTTGGCGAAGGTACCGGGCGAGATCAGGCCCTCGTCGTACATGCCCTTGATGAACTCGAGCGCGCCGACGACATCGGCATTGGTGAGGTCAGGCTGGCCGTCCTTGAGCATGCTCTTGCCCGAGGCCCAGACCCAGGACATCACGTCGTTCTGGACACCGTTGGGCGACTGGAGCGACAGCGGCAGCACCCAGCCATACTGGTTCTTGTCGGCGTCGGTGAGCTTCTTCGCCGCCTCGACGAACTCGGTGCGGTTCTGCGGCATGCCCTCGACGCCGGCCGCCTTCAGCATGTCGAGGTTCATGAACACCGGGTAGACGAAGGAGGCGACCGGGAACATGTAGCTGCCGTCGCCGACCTTGATGACCGCGGCGACCTGGCTCACGTCGAAGCCCGAGGCCTCGATCAGCGGGTTGAGGTCGGCGATCGCGCCCTGCTTGGCGAGGTCGTTGACCCAGGCGCCGTCGAGGCCGACCACGTCGCTCAGCGTGCCGGAGGCGGCGCCGACCACGATCTGGTCGCGGGTATTGGCGTAGGGGCCGCTGACCAGCGTCACCTTGATGTCGGGGTTCTGGGCCTCGAACTCGTCGATGATGCCGCGCAGCGCACCGGCCGGCAGCTCGGGCTCCCACCACTGGATGAACTCGAGATTGGTCTCTGCCGACGCGCCGCCCACCGACAGCGCCAGCGCGATGGCTGCCGACTTCACGAGCAGCATGGACTTCGTGATTCTCATCGTTTCCTCCCATTGTTTTGGTCATTGCCCCCGCCGACGCGGCGGCTCGGGGTCGACTGTCGCTGCCACCTGCCCGCTCTGCAGGCCCTCGCACCTCCTCCCGCGATGGCGGCCCTTCGGCCGCGAACGTGAAGCCCAGAGGCGGTCGCGCATCCTCCACGCGCGAAATCGCCATGTTTTGCGTTTTTATCAGTGAATGTGCGTGGAGGTCAAGATTTGGCGCGCATGACCACCTCGGCGATGCCCGACGCACGGCGCACCGCGCCCAGCACGGCAGGAACTGGCAGGAGCTGGGGCAGAGAGACCGCGTGGGAAAAGACGGCGGCGCGTCGGACTCAGCCGGCGACGATGACCTCGACCTCGGCCTCGTCGAGCGCGGCCGCGAGATTCGGCGGCGGCTGGGCGTCGGTCACCAGCACGTGGACGCTCGCGAGGGGCGCGATGTGGGCCAGCACCGATGCGCCGAACTTCGCCGAGTCGGCGAGGACGATCACCCGGCGGGCCGAGTCCATCATCGCCGCCATCATCGCGGCCTCCTCGAGCATGGTCGTCGACAGGCCGCGGACAGAGACGCCACCGACGCCAAGGATCGCGGTGTCGGCGCTGAGCGGACCGGCATCGGCGAAGCCGACGGCACCGATCGTCACCTGCAGCTCCTGCCGGACATGGCCGCCGAGCAGATAGACGCCCCGCGCGGCGTTGGGCGGCACGGCCGCTGGGACACCGAGGCTGTTGGTGACGACGGTCAGGTTGCGGAGGCCGCCGAGCTCGCCGGCAAAAGCCCGCGTCGTCGAGCCGCCATTGATGATCAGGGCCTCGCCGTCGGCGATCAGCGCCGCCGCCGCGCGTGCGATCCGCTCCTTCTCCGCGGCGCGGGCATTGACGCGCATGGTCACCGGCGTGTCACGATCGACGAAGCCATCGACCGGCACCGCGCCGCCATGGGTGCGCGCCAGGAGGCCCCGGCTGGCGAGGTAGTCGAGATCGCGACGGATGGTATCGGCGGAGACCGCGAACTCGCTCGCGATCTCCGTAACCGTGATCGAGCCGCGCATCTTGGCGGTGCGGAGCAGCTCGCTCCGCCGGCGCGCCGGAAGCGAGAAGTCCGGCTCCGATCGGGGAAGCTGCTGCGTATTGCCGTTTTTGTCGGGGGCGGACATCGCCGGACCGGGATCGTGGTTGCTGAAGCGCCGGAGACTACAGGAAATTTGCGGGCACGCCAGCTTGACCCTGCTGTTTTTCACCAGTACAAGGCCGAGTCATACGCATTTTAGCGCAAAAACACGCACAGACGGGGAGTGACGTGCCTGCTTCAGGGGGCTCTCGAGACAGAGCGACGATGGCTGCGCCCGGCGCAGGCCGCGCGACGAGCCGGCTCGGGCGGAGGGTGGCCCGATGAGCCCGGAGATCGACTGGCGCGCCGAATATGCGGCGCTGGCCACGCGGCTGCCCGAGATCGTGCGACACAGCCGCCTGACGCTGGGCGGCTTCAGCACCTGCGTCGACATCTACCTGTCGCTGCGCGCCGCGATGGCGCCGCTCGCCGCCGCCGCGAAGGACTGCCCGCAGGGCGCCGCGGTGCTGGCCGAGCTGGCACGACGCGCCGCCCGCGGCCGCGGCGGCGAGCTGTTCGTCGACTGGCCGGAAGGGCCGGCCTGGATCGACCGGCATGTCGAGGGGCGACAGGCGATCGGCGGCACCAGCGCGCAGGCCGCCTACATGCTGGCCAGCCTCGGCGCCCGCGCCCTGATCGCGGTGGAGGACCGGAGCGCCCGCCAGCTCGCGGTCCTGCATCCGGCGGTGCTGCTGGCCGGGCCTTCGGGCCTCCTGCCGGTCGCGGCCCTCGCGGGCGACGGGCCTGCCCAGCCGCCGCACTACATCTTCGAGTTCACCGCCGGCGAGACGATTGCGGGCGTGACGGTGCCGCGCTCGTCGCGGACCATCGTGCGCTTCGACCACAGCGCACTCCAGCGCGACCCCGCCTTCGTCGCCAGCTCGCTCGGCGCGGCGGCCACCGCCGGTGCCGGCATCCTCTGCGGCTTCAACGAGCTGCCGCCGTCCACGGCTGAGGTCGAGATCGCCTATGCCGCCGGGATCGCCCGGGCATGGCGGAGCGCGGGCCTCGCGCTCGTCCATGTCGAGCTCGGCGATTTCGACGACCCCGCGGTCGCCGAAGTCACCGTGAACGGGTTGCTGCCGGAGGCGACCTCCGTGGGCATGAGCCGCTCGGAGCTCGCCCATTTCGCGACGGAGGGCGAGGCCGCCGAGGCGACCGCGATCCGCTTTGCCGAGCGGCACGGGCTGACCCGCGTCTGCGTCCATGCCGACGAGTGGGCCTTCACCGTGAGCCGCGACGACCCGGACCGCGAGCGCGAAGCGCTGGCAGTCGGCTGCCTCCTCGCCGCGACCCGGGCGGCCAATGGCTACTTCGCGACACCGACCGGTGCTCCCGCCGGGGCGCAGTTCATGCCGCCGCCGCTGCCGCCCGCGTCGCGGCGGGGCGACTGGTCGATCGCCTGCTGCCCAGCGCCCTGGCTCGAAAAGCCGGCGGCGACGATCGGCCTTGGCGACACCTTCCTCGCCGGGACGCTGCTGGTGCTCGGCGCGGTCCCGCAGCCGTCCGATCCCGCGCTCGCCCTGGAGACACCCTGAGCGACATCGCGCGGGACGGCGACCGTGCCCGCGCTTCCATCCACACCGACCACCACCCACGAGGAGTGCCATGTATCGCCTGGACCAGAAGCTCGCCAAGATCCGCGCCGGAAACTACGCGAAGGGCGACTTCATCATCGCCGACGCCAAGGACGGCGACATGTCGAACCCGATCCCGGCGACGGGCAACGTGCTCGACGGGTCGGCCAAGTTCGTCCGCCACCGCACCCGCGCGGAGTTCCTCGAGATGATCACCAGCCTGATCAAGCAGGACATCCTCGACATCATGCTGGTGTCGGCGTCGAACCTCGAGCTGCTGACCGAGGCCGGCGCCTTCAAGGGCAGCGCGGTGAAGCCCTCGTTCCGCGCCAACGACACCACCGACATCTGGGGGGCGCGGCCGAACGGCTACGGCAAGCTCGGCGCCTCGCGCCCGTTCCGCACCGCCAACCTCAAGGACATCGCCGCGGCCAAGCTCTCGGACCTCGGGCTCTATTCGGTGACCTTCGTCAACGACCTCGAGGCGGACCTGCGCTCCATCGAGGCCTTCGCCGAGTTCCGCGAGGACGCCGCGGCCAACGGCATCAAGTACTTCCTCGAGGTGTTCAATCCGAACGTCGACCCCGGCATCCCCGCCGCGGCCGTCGGCAGCTTCGTCAACGACAACCTGGCGCGGAGCCTGTCGGGCGTGCTCAAGGCCAAGCGCCCGCAGTTCCTCAAGTACCCCTATAACGGCCCGAAGGCCCTGGACGAGCTGGTCAGCTACGACCCGCAGCTCGTCGTCGGCGTGCTGGGCGGCGGCGCGGGCACGACGCGCGACACGTTCGAGCTGCTCTACCAGGCGGAGAAGTACGGCGCCCGCGTCGCGCTGTTCGGACGGAAGATCAACCTCGCCGAGAGCCAGCTCGACATGGTCCGCTTCATGCGCGCCATCGTCGACGCCGAGCTGACGCCGCTCGAGGCGGTGCGCGCCTATCACGGCGTGCTGAAGGACAAGGGCATCCCCTCGATCCGCTCGCTCGAGGACGACAGCATCGTCACCGAGGCGGTGCTGAAGGAAGCCGCGTCCGCCTGAGGCGCGTCTGGAGCGGTCGCGCCGACGGCCGCGACCTCGCTCGCCCTCCCTCTGCGAAGC
>JAEVZM010000653.1 GCA_023392225.1 Pseudomonadota bacterium | reverse complement strand
GCGCTTTGCCGCCGCCGGCATGAACGTGGTGATCGCCGACCTCGATCCGGCGGCGCTCGACAAAGCCGCGGCGGCGATCGGCGACGTCACGCCCGACGCGAAGGTCCTCGCCGTCGCCTGCGACGTGAGCCGGATGGACGAGGTGCAGGCGCTGAAGGACCGCGCCTACGCCACGTTCGGCGGCGTCACGGTGCTGATGAACAACGCCGGCATCCAGCCGGCGGCCGGGCCGTTCGACCACTATGACGTCTGGCAGCGCGTGCTCGGGGTGAATCTCTGGGGGGTGATCAACGGCGTCCAGGCCTTCAGCGCGGCGATGATCGCGGAGGGCACGGACGGCATGATCGTCAATACCGGCTCCAAGCAGGGCATCACCTGCCCGCCGGGCAACACCGTCTACAACGTGTCGAAGGCGGGGGTTAAGGTGCTGACCGAGGCGCTGCAGCACACGCTCCGCAACACGCCCGGCTGCAAGGTCAGCGCCCACCTCCTGGTGCCGGGCTGGACGCATACCAAGCTCACCGAGAAGACCCCCGGCGAGCCCAAGCCGGAGGGTGCCTGGACCGCCGACCAGGTCGTCGACGTGATGCTCGAGCGCACGGTCCGCGGCGACTTCTACATCATCTGCCCGGACAACGACGTCGACTGGGAGACCGACCGCAAGCGGATCCAGTGGGCTGCGGGCGACATCACCGAGAACCGGGCGCCGCTGTCACGCTGGCATCCCGACTATGCCGACGCGTTCAAGGCGTTCCTCGCCGGGAGCTGAGGTGAGGCATCGCCGGTCCCGGCGGGCCTAGCCCTCCGCCTCGTCGTCGTTGTCGGGGCGGGGGACCGGCTTCGCCCTGAGCCATTCGTCGGGCGTCCTGGTGACGATGTCGAACTGGTCGCGGGTGCGGGCATAGCCGTGGCCGCCCATCCGACCGATGGCGTCCATGCCGACCTGGTCGACATGGAGGCTCTTCGTATCGACCAGAGTGCTGCGCACGAACAGGCCGAGCACCTCGCCGAGCACGATCTCGCGTGCCGGGCCGAGCTCGAGGGTGAGCGTGCGGCGGCATTCGAGCGCCGCCGGTGCCGCCAGGATCCGCGGGCTCCGCACGAACCGCCCCGGCGTCGTCGCCAGCCCCGCCTCGGCGATCTCGTCGACCTCGGGGCCGAACTTGATGGCGCAGACCTCCATCTGGTGGACCAGCGCATCGTCGACGATGTGGACGGTGAATTCCCCGGTCTCGCGGATGTTGCGGGCGGTGTCCTTCATCCGCATGTCGGGGTGGTTCTCGATGCCGATCGCCACGATCGCCGGGTCGTGGGTGAGCACGTTGAAAAAGCTGAAGGCACCGGCATTATGCCGGCCCTCGCGGCTGATGGTGGTGGCGAGCGCGATCGGTCGCGGGATGACCGTGCCGATCAGCAGCTTGTAGCGCTCGCGCGGGCTGAGCGCGGCGAAGTCGAATGCGGTGTGCTCGGTCGATGTCATCGGGCTCGTCGTGATCCGTCTTCGGGCGCCAGGTACGGTGCGGGCCGTTGCCGCTCTACCCCGGACCGGCTTCGGACGCGAGCCGCGACGTGCAGGAAGCGTGCCTCCGGCGCAGGGCGTAAGGTAGTCCACGCCACCACGGAGGGTCATGCCATGCAGCATCTTGCGCTCGAGAGAGCGTTCACCCTGATCGAGCCCGGTCCGGTCGTGCTGGTGACGACCAGCGACGGCAGGAACCACAACGTGATGACCATCACCTGGACCATGGTGCTGGGCTTCTCGGCCGCGTTCGCGATCACCACCGGCGCCTGGAACTACTCCTACGCCGCCCTGGAATCGTCACGCGAATGCGTGATCGCGATCCCGACCAGCGACATGCTCGACACCGCCGTCGGCATCGGCACCTGTTCGGGGCGCGACACCGACAAGTTCGAGAAGTTCGGGCTCACCGCCCTCGCCGGGAAGCAGGTGCGGGCGCCGCTGATCAAGGAGTGCCTGGCCAATATCGAATGCCGGGTCACCGACATTGTCGAGCGGCACAGCATCGTCGTCCTCGAGGGCGTGGCCGCCTGGCACGACGCGGCGCGGAAGGAGAAGCGCATGCTGCATGCGGTCGGCGACGGCACCTTCATCGCCGACGGCCGCAGGTTCGACCGGCGGCAGATGATGCGCTCCAAGCTTCCCGCCGGCGTCTGATCCGGCCGCGCGTCCCCGCCTTAAGGCGCGGCGCTCCGGTTGCCCGCGATCGCAGCTGACACGAGGCGACGTTGCGGCCCGGGATCGATCCCAATACCGTGCGAGCCGACGGGATTTGGACGATGCCTCTCTTCGTGGCCCTTTTCGAAGACGATCAGGAAGCGGCTCCGCGGGTGCGCGCCATCGCGGAGGCGGCGCACGTCGCGTGGCTCGAGGCTCACCGGGACCACGTTCTGATGGCGGGGGCACTTCGCCCGCCCGAGGATGGCGAGCCCACCGGCGGCCTCTGGCTGATCGAGGCCGACACGGCAGAGATCGCCCACAGGATCTGCGTGGAGGACCCGTTCTACGTGGAAGGACTGCGCAAGACCTTCCGGCTGGAGGCCTGGAGCCGGGGCTTCCCGAAGCGCCCCGTCAGCATCTGAGCCCGGTCGGGCTGCAGTTCCATGCCGACGTCTGGCGCGTGGCTCGGCATGACAGTGCCGGCTTCAGCTCGTCGTAGCCTAGCCCCGCGCCATCGCGGGCGTGCGGCCGGCGACCCCCGGCGCTTCAGTTGCGCAACAGCGGATAGCCCTCGATGTGGATGAAGTCGGTGTTCTTCACCGGCATGTGACAGCCGATGCAGTCGGTCTGGTAGTTCTTGGTGATCGTCGCGCTGGGCGCGTCGACATCGAACTTCGCCCAGCCCCAGCCGTCGCCCCACAACGGCCCTTCGGGACCGCCCGTCTTCGGCGGCTTGATCATGGCGAACCAGCCCGTCAGCACGCCCAGCGACGACACCTTGTCGTCGCCTTCGGCGTTGGTGACGCCCTGCCGCAGCTCCTTGATGAACACGGCTCCCTCGGGGAATTCGCCGGTGGCCCGGTAGGCCGAGACCGTCTCCGGCTGCGTGTAGACGACGTTGAACTGCCTGACGCCATCGCTGTCGAGCCGGGCGAAGATCCCGAGCATGGTCCAGTCCCGCTGGTAGTTCGCCGTGGTCATCACGATCGAGCCGTCGGCGCCGACCATCGCCGATGCCGCCGGCTCGTCGGCGGCCGGGGCCTCGGCATTCGCGGCGACGACGAGCACGGTGGCGGTCGCTGCGGCGATCAGGCGGTAGGGTGCTTTCATGGCGCTTCAATCTCCAATGATCGTCGTTGGGAAGCGAACACGCGCTCGCCCCGCAGGAATGCAGCCGCCTCAGCGGGAGGCGAGGTCGGTAATGATCGTGTTGGCCATGGTCGCGAGCTGCGCCGCCGCGTAGGCGTGGAACCGATTGATTGCGGGGAATAAGCCCACGCCGCGCGCCGGCGAGAAGGCGAGATGGCTGATGATGCCGGAGCGCCCGCCGGTCTTCTGGTAGACGAGCGGGCGGTTGCCGTCCGGGTACATGATCACCCAGGCAAGGCCCATGGCGTCCATCGGGCCGGCTTCGGCGGTCGAGAGGAAGATCGGAGACAGCCCGTCGCGGGACAGCCATTGCGCGTGGTCGAGGAGACGGATCTCGGCATCGCCGTCCCGCTCGGTGCGAAGGTTCCAGTCGAGCCACTTCACCATGTCGTCGGCGGTCGAGAAGAACCCCCCGGACGCGTCCGGCGGCGCGACGCCGGCATCCGGGATTTCCTTGCCGGCCGGACTCTGTCCGTGCAGCCGATTGGCGAGCTGGGCCGCGCTCGGCGTGAGGGTCGTCGAGGTGAATCCGTTGGGCTCGAGGATCGTCGCGGTCAGGTAGTCGAAATAGGGCTCGCCCGCCGCGGCGGCCATAACGTGGGAGAGGACGTCGAAGCCGACATTGGAATAGCTGACGCCGGTTCCGGGCGGAAAGAGCAGCGGCTGCCTGAAGTTCGCCGCGAAGGTCGCCGGATCGATCGGAGCGGCCGGATCGGGAGTCTCGCCCGGCGGCATCTCGATGTCGCGTGCAAGGCCGCTCGCATGCGTCGCGAGGTCGATCACACGGATGTCGCGACCATCCATCGTCGGCCATGCGATGCCCCACCCGAGGTGCGTCTCGGGAAGGTCCTCGAAGCCGAGCTTGCCGTCGGCGACGAGGCTCGAGAGCATGGCGCCGCTGAAGGTCTTGTAGAGCGAGCCGGTCCGGAAGATGGTCTCTCCGTCCGGCTTCGGCGATCCCGGTCCGGCGCGCTCACCAAAGCCGGCCACGGCGGATTTCCCGTCATAGACGACGGCGAGGATCAGCGCCGGGACGCCGGTCGCGGCCATGAAGGCGCCGCCCGACTGCTCGACGATGGTCTCGAGCATCGGATCGCTCTCCGCCCAGGCGGAGGGCGCCGTCGCGATGCACGCCGCCATCGCCGTGCCAAAGACCAGATTGCGCATGGGTGGCTCCCCTCCATTTTCCCTTGCAGCCGAACGCGTTCGGCGAGCTTACGGCATAGGAGACAGATGTGGAGGACTGATTTCGTCGGATCGCTAACGGATCGTCAGCCGAAGGGCCGCGGGGCTCTTCGAGCCTCACCGGCATGACCCTTCCTGCGCAGTCTTCTCGGGCCGGATCGGGCTCGACGAAGCCTCGGGGTCGAGCCTCGAAAAGGCGGTCCATCCCTGGCGCCAGCGCACCGCAAGGATGAACCGCCCCCAAAGCGGGCTTCGAGATCGAGGGAGGCGAGCCTTCGTCGCCCGCCTCCGCCCGATCCGCCGCGGGCTCGCTAGTCTTCTTCCACGCCCTGCACGCGGATGATGCCGTCCGGCACGGCGACGAAGCCTTCGAGGTCGTCGTCGAGGCCGAAGAAGCGCTTGTGGTGGTAGAGGTAGATCACCGGCAGGTCCTGCATCCAGGTGTCGGCGGCCTCGGTATAGAACGCGGTCCGCTTGGCGACGTCGCTGACCTTGGCCGCGGCCTGGAGGGCCGCCTCGGTGGCGTCGCTGCAGTACTTGCCGAAGTTCTGCGAGCCCTTGCAGCCGAGATAGGCATAGGCGTTGGCGTCGGGGTCGGCCCGGCCGCTCCAGGTCGACAGCGCGGCCTGGAAGTCCGGCGACTCCATGATGCCGATCGCCGTCGCGCCCTCGACCGGCTGGAGCGTGACGGCGATGCCGACCTGGGCGAGCATCGACTGGACGACCTGGCCGGCGCGGATGAAGGCCGGCTCGTTGTTGACCACCAGCGTGAAGGCGGGAGACTCGATGCCGGATTCGGCGATCAGCGCCTTGGCCTTCTCGGGGTCGGCCGGCTTCACCGGGTACTTGGTCGCGTAGAACGGCGAGGTCGGCGCCACCGGCTGGTTGCCGGCGACGAAGTTGCCGCCATAGACCACCTGGTTGACGATGTTGCGGTCGATCGCGGCGTCCACCGCCTGCCGGATCTTCTGGTTGGCCACGACCGGATGGTCGCCGGCGACGTTGAACTGGATGTGGACGTGGCCGAGGCCGGTGATGTCCACCACCTTCACGTCGTCATTGGCCTTGAGGCCGTCGAGATCGCTGGTCGCGACGCCCTCGATGATGTCGAGCTCGCCGGAGAGGAGGTTGTTGAGCCGGATGGTCGAATCCGGCATCGGCCGGTAGACCACCTCGTCGAAGTGGATGCGGTCCTTGTCCCAGTAGTCGGCGAACTTCTCGACCGTGACGTGGTCCTGCACCACCCGCTCCTTGAACTTGAACGGACCGGAGCAGACCGGCGCATTGGCGAAGGTCGCGGTGTCGACCGCCTGGATGGCGGTGGGCGACATCATCATGCCGGCGCGGTCGGCGAGCGAGGCGAAGAGCGGCGCGAACGGCTCGCTGAGCGTGATCTTCACCGTGCCGGGATCGACCGCCTCGATCGATTTGATGGCGCGTAGCTCGCCCTTCCGTGCCGATTCCTCGAGCGTCATGGCGCGCTCGAGATTGAACTTCACCGCCTCGGCGTCGAATGCCGTGCCGTCGTGGAACTTGACGCCCGGGCGGAGGGTGAGGGTGATCTCGAGCTGGTCGTCGGAGACGGTCCAGTCGGTCACGAGCTGGCCGACGATGCCGCCCTTGGGGTCGAGGTCGAAGAGCTTGTCGCAGAGCGCGGCGAACATCTGCCGGCCGCCGAAGGTACGCCCTTGCGTCGGGTCGAGGGTGTCGGTGTCCTCGCTGATGCCGATGCGGAGCGTGTCGGCGAGCGATGGCGTAGCGGCGACGAGCGTGGTTGCCGCCGACATGGCGAGCAGGGCTGCGAGACGGTGTTTCATCGTGTCAGTCCTCCTTCTTTGTTCGGGCCGGGACGGCCCACCCCTTCGGAAACGACGGGACGGCTCAGCGCCGGTCGAGCGACTGGCGGAGGCCGTCGCCGAGCAGGCTGAAGCCGGTGGTGACGAGGAAGATGCAGAGGCCGGGCCAGATCGACAGCCACGGCGCATTGGAGATGTAGTCCTTGCCGACCGTCAGCATCGAGCCCCAGGACGGCGCCGGCGGCGGCCGGCCGAGGCCTAGGAACGAGAGGCTCGCCTCGGCGATCACGGCGACGGCCATCGCCAGTGTCGCCTGGACGATGATCGGTGGCACGAGGTTGGGCAGGACGTGGACGAAGAGGAGGCGCATCGTGCGCACGCCGACCGAGCGGGCCGCTTCGACATAGGGCTCGGCCATCACCTGGAGGGTGCGCGCCCGCGACAGGCGGATGAAGGCCGGGATGGCCGCGACGGCGATCGCGAGCGTGGCGTTGAACAGGCTGCCGCCGAGGAACAGGGCGAGCGCGATCGCCAGCATGATGCCGGGAATGGCGAGGAGCGTGTCGGTGAAGCGCGAGATGACCGCGTCGGTGACGCCACCGGCATAGCCGGCGACCATGCCGATCGGGATGCCGATGGCGAGGGCGACCGAGACCGAGCCGAAGGCAGCGATCAGCGGCGACTGCGCGCCCCAGAGCAGCCGCGAGAGGACATCGCGGCCGAGCTCGTCGGTGCCGAGCGGATGAGCCCACGAGGGCGGCTGCAGCACCGCCATCCAGTCGTTGGCGAGCGGGTCGAACGGCGCCAACAGCGGCGCCGTCACCGCCATCGCGACGAAGAACAGGACGAGCACCAGCCCGATCCGCCCGGGGACCGTCCGCCACAGGAGGCGGAGCGGCCCCTCGTGGACGGCGATGGTCTCGGCGCGCGCGCTCATCACGCGGCTCCCCGCCGGACGCGCGGATCGAGCGCGGCATGGGCGAGGTCGGCGAGGAGGTTGAGCGTGATGTAGATGGCGCCGGAGCAGAGCACCACGGTCTGCACCACCGGGTAGTCGCGGTTGTAGACCGAATCGACGAGCAGCTTGCCCATGCCGGGGACCGAGAAGACGTATTCGGTGAGAATCGAGCCGCCGAGCAGCTGGCCGAACTCCAGCGCCCCGAGCGTGATGACGGGCACCAGGGCGTTGCGGAGAGCATGGCGGAGGATGATGCGCCGGCGCGGGATGCCCTTGGCGAGGGCGGTGCGCACATAGTCGGTGTTGAGCGCCTCGATCATGGCGCTCCGGGTGTGGCGCATGAGGATCGCGGCGAGCCCGGTGCCGAGCACGAAGGCTGGCATGATCATCGTCCGGAAGCTCTGCCAGGGGTCGACGAGCGGCGAGACGTAGCCGGACGGCGGCAGGAGGCCCCACTGCACCGACACGACCATGATGAGGAGGATGCCGAGCCAGAAATTGGGCACCGAGAATCCCGCCACGGAGACGATGGTCAGCGTCTGGTCGACCGCCGTCCCCTCGTAGACCGCGGCGAACACCCCGGCGGTCACGCCGAGGAGGATGGCGATGACCAGCGCCATGGTGGCGAGCTGGAACGTCACCGGCAGCTTCGACAGGACCAGCGAGACGACCGGCTGGTTGAAGCGCATCGAGGTGCCGAGGTCGCCCTGGAGGGCGTTGCCCAGCCAGCGCACGTATTGCACCGGCAGCGGCTGGTCGAGGCCGAAGCGCTCGCGGATCGCGGCGATCGTCTCGGGCGAGCGATCCTCGCCGGCGAGCACGGTTGCGGGGTCGCCGGGGAGGAGGAGCTGCAGCGAGAAGACGAGGACCGAGAGCAGGAACAGCGTCGCGAGGATGCTGCCGATCTTGCCGAGGATTCCCATCAGGCGGCCCCCGCGGCGAGGAAGCGCTCCTGGAGACGGCGAAGCCGCTCGCGCGCCGCCGTGGGAATGTCCGACGGACCGAGGTTGAACGGCGGGACGTCGGCGGCACGGAAGCAGGCGCTGTCGTGGCCCGCCTCGACGGTGGCAAGCGGCGGCTCCTCGCGCCGGCAGCGCTCCACCAC
>JAEVZM010000652.1 GCA_023392225.1 Pseudomonadota bacterium | reverse complement strand
TCGGTATACTGCTCTTACGACAAATCCCGGTGCATTTTTAGGGAAATCCCCAAAGCAACTCGCGGGAATCTCCCGATGGTCCGTGGACCGGTAAGGTGAGAAAGTAGCTCTGACCTGCCGAGCTGGGACCGTTGGCGGGTCCGCCGGGGCTCCGGCTTGTGCGGCCGCCTTCGGCGGATGTTGTGCCCGACATTAAGGACCGCATCAAACGGACCTGTGCCCAAGTGAAGTCCCAAGGACGGAGGCTTCCATGAGATTCGGCTTGCTCACGCTCGGCTTGGGCACGTTGGGTGCTTCGGCCCTGCTCGCCGGCTCGCTCACCGTTACCCACGCGCAGACGCCGGCCAAGAGGCCAAACATCGTCGTGCTCATGACCGACGATACCGGCTGGAACGATTTCGGCGCCTATTCCAACGGCGGCGTCGCACTGGGTCATCCGACGCCGAGCGTCGACAAGCTCGCCGCCGAAGGCGCGGTGTTCACCTCCTGGTACGGCCAGGCAAGCTGCACCGCCGGCCGCGCCTCGTTCATCACCGGTCGCATCCCGATTCGCTCGGCGCTCTCGATCGTCGTGGTTCCGGGCGACATGAACTATCTCCGCAAGGAGACGCCGACCATCGCCGAGTTCTTCAAGAAGAACGGCTACAAGACCTATTTCTCGGGCAAGTGGCACCTCGGCGACAAGGCGGAGTCGTATCCGATCGAGCACGGCTTCGACGAGATGAAGCACTTCGCCGCCTACTATGCCGGCGTCTATGCCTATGACGACCTGTCGAGCGCCTTCCATCCCTGGTTCCCGGAGTACAACGCCGACTTCATGAAGGCGTACAACTCCACCGTGAACCTCGGCGAGTGGGAAGGCGTGGCCGGACAGCCGGCCAAGCAGGTCGGCACGATCGACTATGCCTCGATGGCGACCTTCGACATCCGCCAGACCGACTCGGCCCTCGAGTACATCAAGGCGCACGCCAAGGACGACGCGCCGTTCTTCATGGACATCAACTTCCTGAAGATGCACAACCCGACCAATCCGGCCCCCGATTTCGTCGGCAAGTCGCGGCTCGGCAACTATTCCGACTCGCTGATGGAGCTCGACTACAACATCGGGCGCATCATGGACGCGATCCGCGCCGAGGCGCCGGACACCATCGTCATCCTCACCGCCGACAACGGCGCCTGGCTCGACGCCTATCCGGACGCTGGCACCACGCCGTTCCGCGGCGAGAAGGGTTCGCCCTTCGAGGGTGGCTGGCGTGTGCCGGGCATCATGTGGTGGCCCGGGAAGATCCAGGCCGGCGCCCGCTATCACGAGATGATGTCGCATATCGACCTGTGGGCGACGCTCGCCTCCATGGTCGGCATCACCCCGCCGCCGGCGGAGTGGGAAGGCGACGACGGCAAGCCGATCTACTTCGACTCGATCGACAACAGCCAGTACGTCCTCGGCAAGGCCGAACACTCGGCCCGCACGTCGTGGATCTACATCGACGGCGAGACCTTCCAGGGCATCCGTGCCGATATCGGCGACGATCCCAAGACGCCCTGGCTGAACATCGCCTGGAAGTACCTGTACACCGCGAAGGACACCTGGCTTGGTCCGGAGCAGAACCTCGGCTCCATCGGCTCGCTCTACAACCTGACCATGGACCCGTACGAGAAGTACGACATGATCTTCAACGGCGCGGCCCCCACCCGGATGCCGACCACTTCGCCGGGCCGCTTCTCGGGCCAGGACAACGGCTGGATCGGCGGCGTGATCGGCATGGCCCTGGTTCAGTTCGACCAGACGCTCATGAAGTTCCCGAGCATCCAGCGCTATCCGGGCGGTGCCTCCACCGACCTCATTCCGAACCTGCAGATGCCGTCGGACCCGGCACCGTTCCTCAAGAACATGCCGCAGATGCCGACGACCTTCCCGGGCAACGGCTGATCACCGTCGCCTGATCGCCAATATGGCTGGGGAGCGCGTCCGCGCGCTCCCTTTTTCGTGTCCGGATTTCGCAAGCGAGAGCGCCGCTCCAAGTGGGGTCAGGTCGCTCGAAGCCCCTCACCTCACCGCCCGCGCCGTAGGCCATTGGCTCGGCTGGATGGCGCCGGCGACGCCGGAGCAGCCCGGGGGATCGATGTCACCGGCGCAAGGCCGCCGCTAAAGACCGCCGCGCGCCGCCAACCTCCCGGCGCGTCAGTTGGCGACCGCCGTCGCCGGTTCGTCCTCGGCCCATTCGACATTGCCCTTGGGCAGAACGAAGACCTGGCCAGGATAGATCCATCGCGGATTGCGGATCTGGTCCTTGTTGGCCTGGTAGATCGTCGACCAGCGGATGCCCTTGCCATAGAGCTGACGCGAGATGCGCCACAGGTTGTCGCGCCGCTTGATGATCACCGTCGTCGGGCCAGACAGCGTGCCGGTGGCCGTCGCACCCGAGGGTCCGCCCGTGCCGGTCACCGGCGTCAGGATCGCCACGTCCACCTCGCGCTCGAACGGCACTTCAGCCCGCGCGAGCACCGTGCCCGTGCCGGGCTCGACCTGGTCGGCACGCACGTCGTAGGTGCCGGCCGGCATGTCGCGGCTGACCTCGAGCAGCCACGTCCCAGACGGGGACGGCGTCACCTCGCCGAGGAGCACATCGTCCATGTAGACACGGACGTCCTCCGGCGTCTCGGCCGTGCCGGCGATGAACAAGGCGCCGGTGGTCTCGGCCTCGACCGCGGTGACCACCACCATCGGCACGACCGGCTCGGGCTCCGGCGGAGGCGCAGGCTGGGGAGCCTCGGCGACTTCGGGCTCGGGCACTGCCTCCGACTCCGGCGCGACCGCCGCCGCATCGCTCGTGGCCTCCATCGAAGGCTCCAGCGGCGCAGCCGCGTCGGGCTCTGCCGGCGAGGCGGCAGCGACATCGGCCGGAGCGACATCGGCGGGAGCGGCCGTGGCGTCCGGCTCCGGCGCGGCCGCCGTCTGCGGCTCTTCGGGTTCCGTGGCGGTATCGGCCGTGTCCGTCGGCATGGCGGGAGATTCGACGGCGTCCGGAGGCTCGGCGGCATCCGCCCTGGCCATCTCCGTCTCGGGCGCTGCGGAAGGGTCCGCAGCAACGGCATCGGGCGCTGCTGCGTCGGCAGGCGGCGCTTCCGCGATCACGGCGGGCTGATCCGTCGCCGCGGCCATCGGGGCTTCCGCTGCCGGCGGTGCGCCGGCGGATGCGTCCGCGTCGGCGATCACGGTCCCGGACGGCGCCGGTTCCGCAGCGGCCGTGGACACGGCCGGCGTCTCGGGCACCTGAAGGATCTGGCTCGGCCCATCTGGGGTGTTGAGGACGACGAGCGGCTCCTCCGTCGCGGACTCCGGCACGAGCACGGCGACGCGCTGGTCGGAGACCGTGCTCTCGCCGCCCTCCGAGGTCGCCCGGATCGCAAGGTCGTACTGCCCGGCCGGCAGCGGCTCCTCGAGCGCGATGGCCCAATCGCCAGTCGCACTGGCGGTCGCAGTCGCCACGGCGGTATCCCCGGCGAGAATCTCGATCGTGTCGCCCGGTGCCGCGGCCCCGGCGATGACCGCATCTCCCGTGGGCTCGACCCGCACCACGTCGAAAGTGGGGACGATCGCCGCCGTCTCGGTTTCGACACCCGGCGGGATCTCGCTGCCCCCGGACGGCGGCCGGACGTCGACATCGGCGCCAGGATCGAGCGCGGCGACGACCGTCTCGGTCCCTTCGGCGGCCTGTGTCGGCAACTGGCGCCCGGACGATTCGGAGACGGGTGCGGCC
>JAEVZM010000631.1 GCA_023392225.1 Pseudomonadota bacterium | reverse complement strand
GGGGGCCGCGCCATCTACTTCGCCGGCGAGGGGCGGGGGGCGTCCACGGACGACCTCGCCGACATCACCCGCTACTTCACCGACGTGCGCCGCACCGTCGCCATGCACGGCAACCTCTACCGGGTCGGCGTCTACGGCTCGGGACTGGTCTGCAACATGATCCTCGACCGCGGCCTCGCCGACTATTGCTGGCTGGCCAATGCCAAGGCCTGGCCGGGCTACGACACCCACCTCGCCTCGGGCCGCTGGGTGATGCGCCAGCTCAACCCCGGCAAGTGCGGCGACCGCGAGGTCGACTTCAACTTCGTCCCCATCGACACCGCCTATTTCGGCCAGTTCCGGTAGCGGCCGTCACGCCGCCTTCGGCCGTTTCGGGCTGCCGCCGATATTGGGTAGCAGGATCGTGACGAAGCCGATCGCCGGCAGGAACGAGCAGACCTTGTAGACGAACTCGATCGAGGTGTGGTCGGCGAGGATGCCGAGCAGCGCCGCGCCGACGCCGCTCATGCCGAAGGCGAAGCCGAAGAACAGCCCCGACACCATGCCGATCCGCGACGGCAGGAGCGCGTGGCCCATCACCACGATCGCCGAGAAGGCCGACGAGATCACCACGCCGATGATCACCGTCAGCACCACCGTCCAGAACAGGTTCGCGTAGGGCAGCATCAGGGTGAACGGCAGGGCACCGACGATCGAGCCCCAGATCACCACCTTCCGCCCGAAGCGGTCGCCGACCGGGCCGCCGATGAAGGTGCCGGCGGCCGAGGCGACCAGGAAGACGAAGAGCAGCACCTGCGAGGTCTGCACGTCCACCCCGAAGCGCTCGATCACGTAGAAGGTGTAGAAGGTGGTGAGGCTCGAGACGTAGAGGAACTTCGAGAAGATCAGGAGGCCGAGCACGGCGAGCGCGATCCCCACCTTCCGCGGCGCGAGCTCGATGCCGCCGACCACCGCCCGGCGCGCCGCCGGCTTCGGCAGCGGCAGGCGGTTCCGGTACCAGAGCCCGACCTGGAAGAGCAGCACCATGCCGGCCAGCGCGACCAGCGAGAACCAGCCGACGCTGCCCTGGCCGAACGGCACGACGATGAGCGCGGCGAGCAGCGGGCCGAGCGAGGACCCGATATTGCCGCCGACCTGGAAGAACGACTGGGCGAAGCCGTAGCGCCCGCCCGAGGCGAGGCGCGCCACGCGCGAGGATTCGGGGTGGAACACGGCCGAGCCGAGCCCGACCATCGCCGCGCCTATGACAAGCATGAGATAGGTCGGCGCGTTGGCGAGCACGAGCAGCCCGAGCAGCGTCGTGCCCATGCCGATGGTCAGCGAGAACGGCAGCGGCCGCTTGTCGGTATAGAGCCCGACCACCGGCTGGAGGAGCGAGGCCGTCGTGTTGAAGGCCAGCGTGATGATGCCGATCTGGGTGAAGTCGAGCGCGAAGGAATCCTTGAGCACCGGGTAGATCGCCGGGATCAGGGACTGGATCATGTCGTTGAGGCAGTGGGCGAGGCTGATCGCGGCAAGCGTCGCGAGCGCGGTTGCCTCGGCACCGGTCACATCGGCGGTACGGGTGGTCATGGGGGCGGGCCTTGACGGGCCGACGGGGAGTCGCGCCCGGACAATCGATAATGCCCGGCGTTTAAGCACGAAACCGGTGCTGCGGCCAGTGGCGTCATGCCCCGGGGCTTCATCCCCGCCCGCAGACCTGTATAACGCGCCCCTCGGATCGCGAAGGAGAGACGATGATGGCGGACAGGGTGGCAGTGGTGGTGGCCGGCGGCAGCGGCATGGGCGCGGCGGCGGCGCGGAAGCTCGCCGCGGACGGCTGCAAGGTCGCGATCCTCTCCTCCTCCGGCAAGGGCGAGGCGCTGGCGAACGCCCTCGGCGGCCTCGGCGTCACCGGCTCCAACCTCGTGCCGGACGACCTCAAGCGCCTGGTCGACGCCACCATGGAGCGCTGGGGCCGGATCGACGTGCTCGTCAACAGCGCCGGCCACGGCCCCAAGGGGAAGATCCTCGAGATCTCGGACGAGGACTGGCACAAGGGGATGGACGTCTACCTGATGAACGTCATCCGCCCGACCCGGCTCGTCGCCCCGATCATGATCGGCCAGAAGGGCGGCGCCATCGTCAACGTCTCGACCGCCTGGGCGTTCGAGCCGAGCCCCATGTTCCCGACCTCGGGCGTGTTCCGCTCCGGCCTCGCCGCCTTCGCCAAGGTCTTCGCCGCCCAGTATGCCGCCGACAACGTGGGCATGAACAACGTCCTGCCGGGCTGGCCCGACAGCCTGCCGCAGCCCGACGCGCGGCGCGACTCGGTGCCGATGAAGCGCTACGGCACGGTCGAGGAGATCGCCGCCACCATCGCCTTCCTCGCCTCGGACGGCGCCGGCTACATCACCGGCCAGAACATCCGCGTCGATGGTGGCCTGATGCGCTCGGTATAGCCGGTCTCCTGCGACCGATCGCGGCAGCCCGGGCAATCGGGCTGTCGCGCGCCTGTCATGCCCCCATATCCATGACGGCTACGGTTTCAGCCTGAGGAGAGAAAAGATGGGCATGACCGTGAAAGACAAGGTTGTCGTGATCAGCGGGGCCGGCGCCGGCATCGGCCGGGCGACGGCGGAGCTCTTCGCCAAGGGCGGGGCGAAGATCGTCGCCACCGACGTCAACGAGACGGGGCTCGAGGAGACGGCCGCGCTGGTCACAAAGGCCGGCAGCGAGGCGCTCACCCTGCGCCACGACGTGACGTCGGAGGAGGACTGGATCGCGGTCTACAAGCAGGCCAAGGCGAAGTTCGGCGGGGTCGATGTGCTCGTCAACAATGCCGGGATCTACATCATCGCCCCGGTCAGCGAGATCACGGTCGAGACCTGGAACAAGCTGATGGCGATCAACGTCACCGGCGTGTTCCTCGGCGCCAAGCACGCCCTGCCCTACATGAAGGAGCGCAACGGCGGCTCGATCATCAATCTCTCGTCCGTCGCCGGCCTCGTCGGCTCGGCCGGGCACGCACTCTACGGCGCGAGCAAGGGCGCCGTGCGGATCATGACCAAGGATCTCGCCGCCGAGTTCGCCCCGCTGAACATCCGGGTCAACTCGGTCCATCCGACCTATGTGAAGACCGCCATGGCGGAGTACGCCGAGAAGACCGTCGGCATGTCGGCCGAGGAGCTCGGCAAGCGGCTGACGATCATGGGCAGGCTCGCGGAGACGAGCGACATCGCCAACATGATCGTGTTCCTCGCCTCCGACGAATCGGCCTACCTGACCGCGGCCGAATTCGTGATCGACGGCGGCGGCACGTCGACGGCCAGCATGTAGCCGCGGTGCGGCC
>JAEVZM010000623.1 GCA_023392225.1 Pseudomonadota bacterium | reverse complement strand
CGCGACCGCTGATCCGCCACCTGATCGACGCGCGCCTACTCGCCACCGACCGGGTCGCCGATACCGGCGAGACGACGATCGAGCCGGCGCATGAAGCGCTGCTGCGCCAGTGGGGCCTGCTCCAGGGCTGGCTCGAGGAGGATTTCGCAGCGCTCTCGACGCTCGAGGGCGTGCGGCGGGCCGCCCGCGACTGGGAGGCGAATGCCCGCGACGAGGCCTGGCTTGCCCACACCGGCGGCCGGCTCGAGGACGCCGAAGCGCTGTCGAGACGCGACGGATTCGCCCACGCGTTCGACGCCACCGACCGCGCCTATCTCTCCGCCGCCCATGCCGTCGACAGCGCCCGCCGCAACCGCGAGCTCGAGGAGGCACGAAAGCTCGCCGAGGCCCAGCGCGAGGCGGCCGAGCGCCAGCGCCAGGTGGCGGCCCGCACCCGGATCGGCCTGATCGCGGCGAGCCTTCTCGCCATCGCCGCCGTCGGCGCCGCCTTCTACGGCTTCGACCAGGCCAAGCGCGCCGACGCCGAGGCGACGCGCGCGACGGAGCAGGCCGAGATCGCCGCGGCCAACGAGACCGAGGCCGAGGTCAATGCGGCGCGGCTCGCGGTGACCGTGGCCTCGGCGGCACTCGACCGCGGCGACACGGGAACGGCGACCAACCTCCTCCTCAAGGCCGCGGAGTCGTTCACCGACGAGACGGCGCCGGACGCGATGCAGATCGCCTTCCACCGCCTCAACGAGGCGATGGAGGACAAGACCATCTACGACCTGCCGCCGGGTGCCGTCGCCGTGGAGGGGCCGGACGCCCTCTACTTCATCGACGGCGCGACGGGCCGGGTGCTCCGCTTCGACGGCACCGCCGCGCCGGAGCCGGTCTACGACGGCGGCACCGAGGCCGCGCCGATCCGCATGATCCGCGTCCTCGACGACGACCGCGGCATGGTGATCGTGCGCGAGGACGGCACGGTGCTGCGGTCCATGGCGCCCGGCGAGGAGCCGAAACCCGCCGGCACCGTTTCGCTGCTACCGGCCGAGATGCTCGAGGCCTATGACCGCGCCACCGAGATCGCCATCGAGCGCGACGGGCTGGTGATCGTCCGGCACTACGAGGACGAGGCGGGGCCCACAATCCAGATCCTCGATTCCTCGACCGGCCACACTTACGAAGGCGACGAGGATCTCTACAACCTCGAATATGTCGTGCTGCCCGAAGGCCGGAGCTTCCTCCTCCGGGGCCTTGGGGTGACCGAGATCGTCGACACCGGCGAGGCGCTGGACCTCGTCAAGGTCGAGGCGAGCGAGGAGGACGCCACTTGGCTGCTCCTCCAGGGCTGCTTCCTCAATGCCGGCTCGACGCCGCCGGAGGACATGCCGGAGCTCGACATCGTCCCGGGCGGCGGCTTTTTCGACCACAGTTGCAAGGCAACGCCGGACGGCGTGATCCACACCTACTACACCTCGGGATCCGCGGGGATCGGGCGCTACGACGACATCGTCCGGCCCGGCGAGGCGCCGGTGAACATGGCCGAGGTGATCGGCGAGATCTCCAACTACGACCTTCGGCACAACTTCGCATGGGTCGACTACGAGCCAACGCTCCAGGCCTATACGGTTCTCGTCAACCGCGACCTCCTGGTCTTCGACCAGTACCAGATGGACCTCATCCGCAAGCACCCGGTCGAGGTCGGCCCGGCACGGCTCCTCGGCGACGGCCTCATCGCCATCGTCGAATCCGGCGCGAACCGCATCACGGTGCGCGACATTTCCCCCGGCGAGCTCAGGGCCGCCCTGTCGCGACCGGACGAGGCGGCCGTGGCGGGCGGGAAGCGGGAGGTGTCGCCGCTCAACAAGGGCACCTGCGTCGGCTATTCGCTCAGCGAGCTCAGCTACGAGCATGTCCTCGCCGACGGTACCCGGGTCGTGCTCGACGGCTCGACCCTGACCAGCGGCGACGGGCCGCCGAAAGTGATCTTCGGAGATACCGCGGTATCGGTCGGCGAAGGAGAAGGATGCCTCCAGTTCTCGGCGGACTGGAAGCGCGTGACCACGCTCCCCTTCGACACGCCGGGGCGGCTCATCGACTTCGAGCGCCTCCGAGGCGGTTCCAGCCTCGAGGAGGCGACGCTCGCCACCCTCCCCGCCAGCACCGTCAGCGCCTTTCCGATCAGCGACGACACCGTCCTGGTGGCGGGCGGCGACGGTTCCGTCCGGCGGATCACGTGGGGCGGCGAGGATGGCTGGCAGGAGACCGAGCTCTACCGCGGCGACTTCCCCGTGATCTACGCCGAGCCGGACGCCGATGCCCGCCGGCTTCTCATCATCGAGAACACCGGCAGCGGCGAGACCCGCGGCTTCCTCTACTCGGTCGAGGCGGGCGAGCGCTGGCTGGAGCTCGGCACGGACTACAAGTGGTTCGGCGAGGCCTTCGCCGAGGACGGCGGCATCGCCTCCGGGCCGGGCACAATCTACCGTTTCGTCGACCTGCCGCCGCTGAGCGCGCTGGTCGCCGAAACCAAGGCGCGGCTTTCCGACGGAGACGGCTGAACCGCCGCAGGCCGGCTCAGGCCGCGGCCGCGCCAGCATCCTTCAGGCGCGCTGCCGCCGCGAGGAACACCGTCAACGATCGGCGGATTTCCTCCGGGTCGAGATCCTTGGTGATGAACACCAGCCGCGACCCGCGCGATCCCGCCGGCCACGCCGGCAGGTGCACGGGCGGGTGGGTGAGGCTCTCCACCGCCTGCAGCACCACCGGCCCCTCGACGTCGCTCACGTCGAGGATGCCCTTGACCCGGAGGATGCGCTCGCCGTGACGATGAAGCAGCGCCGAGAGCCAGACCCCGAAGGCGTTCCAGTCGAGGCGCTCGTCGAGCGACAGCGAGAGTGACCGAACGACGGCACCATGGTCGTGATCGTGATGGGCGTGGGCG
>JAEVZM010000549.1 GCA_023392225.1 Pseudomonadota bacterium | reverse complement strand
CCAGCCGCTCGGCGACGAAGTCGGGACGGTTCCACGACAGCACCTCGATGTGCTGACCGGCCGGCGCATCCTGGCCCGGGGTGCCGGGCTGCGGCACGGGGGCCGCTTCCTCGCCCATGCGGTCGGTGGCGGGCGCGACGCTCCACAGGACGCTGTCGAGCCAGCCGTGATAGTGGCCCTCGAACTTGACGACGACGCCCCGGCCGGTCGCGGCGCGCGCCAGCCTGAGGGCCGCCTGCGCTGCCTCGCTGCCCGACGACGAGAACCGGACCCGCTCGGCCGACGGCAGCATGCCGCACACCAGCTCCGCCGCCTCGAACTCGACCTCGCTCTGGCCGCCGACGAGGATGCCCTTCTCGAGCTGGCGGCGGGTTGCCTCCACCACCGCCTCGGGGCGGTGGCCGAGGATCATCGGCCCCATCCCGAGGTAGTAGTCGATCAGCCGATTCCCGTCTATGTCGTAGAGATACGGGCCTTCTGCATGGTCGAAGACCAGCGGCGTCGGCGCGATTCCGAGCCGGAAATTGCTGCTGACCCCACCGGGCAGATACCTGGACGCTTGGCGGATGCGCTCGATCGAGCGATGGAAGGTACAGTTCACGATGCTTGTCCTGCGGCGCGTTGGCGTGCCATCATTCAGCATGTCCCGGCGTTTCACGTCAAGGATATTAAATTCCACTGGAAGGAACGATTATGGCGGCTGTCGCCCCCGTCGAAGAGCTTGAGGACCGTTATCTGGTCCAGCCGGTCCTCAAGGCGGTACAGGTTCTGCAATTGGTCTGCGAGGCGTCCCAGCCGGTCTCCCTCAACGAGATCGTCCGGTTGGCGGAGCTGCCGAAGACCACGGTATTCCGGTACTTGAGGACGTTGGCCGCGCTCGGCTTCGTCGAGCACGATGACGAAGTGGATCGCTACCGGCCCGGGATCGGGCTCTGGCGCCTGTCGCATGGCACCGGGCCCTACGAGGCCCTGCGCCACGTGGCGCGTCCCCACATGAAACGCCTTCGGGATGGCTTCAACGAGACGATCAATCTCGGCGTGCTGTCCGGGGGCGAGGTCTTCTATCTCGACGTTCTGGAGAGCGAGCAGTCCCTGCGCATGCAGGCCAGTGTCGGCTCCACCGATCCCCTCTACAGCACCGCGCTCGGCAAGATCTTCCTGGCGTTTGGCCCGCCCGAGCGGCGCGATCAGCTGATTCCCGCGGTCCTCGCCCGCCGCACCGCGAGCACCATCGTCGACCGTGCCAAGCTGCAGGAGCAGCTCGCGGTGATCCGCACCACGGGCTACGCCATCGAGGTCGGTGAGAACGAGGATGGGTCGTACTGCATTGCCGCGCCGATCCTCGACCGCCGCGGCATCGCGATGGCGGCGATCAGTCTCTCGGCGCCGACATCGCGATTTGACGAGAGCGCGCGACAGGCGGTCTGCGCCGGCCTGATGGAGGCCGGCAGCAAGATCGGCGAGATGCTCCGGGGCTCGAATCTCGGCCCGGAGACCGGCCGCCGCGCCGGCTGATCCGGGGCGGCGACGGCCGTCCTCCCGAACGTTGACGCGGGCACCTTGACGCTGGCTCTGCATTCGTGGAACAATCGTTCCTCTATACGAACCGCATGTCGGCTTCGTCGTGGTGGTCGGGGGACGCAGAGCGGATGGTGGATCAGCAGGCACGGAAGGCCGAGTTCGTCATCGAGGCGGTCGACATCGTCAAGCGCTTCGGCCACGTGCAGGCGCTTTCCGGAGCGAGCCTCCAGGTCCGGCCCGGGGAGATCCTGGCCCTGGTAGGCGACAACGGCGCCGGCAAGTCGACGCTGACCAAGGTCATCTGCGGCGCCCTCGCGCCCGATGGGGGCCGTCTCACCTTCTGGGGCGAGACGACCACCGTCACCTCGATCCGCCACGCCCAGGAGCTCGGCGTCGAGACCGTCTACCAGGACCTGGCGCTCGCGCCCGACCTGTCGGTGGCGGAGAACATGTTTCTCGGACGCGAGCCGCTTCGATCCGGCGTCTTCGGCGGGTGGCCCGCGACCCTCGACCGCCGCAAGATGCGCGCCGCGGCGGAGGAGGCGATCCAGCGCGCCGGGATCAGCACGCTCAACAGCGTCGACCGGACGGTGCGCGACCTCTCGGGCGGACAGCGACAGGCGATCGCGGTGGCCCGCGCCGTGATGTGGGCGACGACGGCGATCCTGATGGATGAGCCGACCGCGGCGCTCGGCACCCGGCAGACCGACATCGTCTACGAGTCGATCAAGGCCGCCGCGGCTCGCGGCCTCGCGGTCATCGTGGTCTCGCACGACATCCCCAAGATGCTGAGCCTCGCGGACCGGATCGCGGTCATGCGGCAGGGCAGGACGGTGGCGAACCTGCCGGCTTCGGACCTCACCCTCCCCGACGTCGTGGCGCTGATGCTCGGCGGCCAGGTTGCGGAGCGGGCGTCGTGAGCGCGGCGAACCACTCCGCGCCGGACTTTCGGTCCGCCCCGCCGGGCCGCCTCGCCGCCGCGGTGCGCTCGACGCCGATGGGCATGGCGGTCATCGTCCTGGGGCTGATCGTCCTCTTCGGCCTGCTGTCGCCCAACTACGCCTTCTTCCGGGTCAGCAATCTCAGCACGATCACGCTCAACGTGGCGGTGACGATGCTGCTTGCGGTCGGCATCACCTACGTTCTCGCGGCCGGCGAGCTCGACCTGTCGATCGGCTCGAACGTGGTCCTGTCCTCGGTGATCGCGGCCAAGGTGCTGGTGTCCGTGTCCGGCACCTATGAAGAGGTGCGGGCCGGCGACTATCCGCATCTCGCGCTCGGCATCGTCGCCGGGACGTTGGCGGCGATTTGCGCCGGGGCGCTGTTCGGGCTGGTCAACGGGCTGCTCGTCACGCGTCTCCGGATCAACTCATTCATCGTCACCCTCGGCACGATGGGCATCGGCACGGGCCTCGCCTATGTGGTCAGCAACGGCGTCAACGTCGCCAACGTGCCGCGCGCCCTCCAGACCGGCTTCGGCATCGAGAAGCTGTTCGGCGTCGTGCCCTACCCGATGGTGGTGGTGCTGATCATCTCGGCGGTGCTCTGGTACGTGCTCCGCTCCACCCGCTTCGGCCTCTATACGCTCGCCATCGGCTCCTCGCGCGAGGCGGCGGTGCGGGCCGGCATCCGTTCGCCGCGCCACATCCTCGTGCTTTTCGTCATGATGGGGGCGCTCGCGGGCATCGCGGCGATGCTCGACCTGACGCGCTTCGCGACCACCAATATCGGCGGCCACCAGACCACTGCGCTCGCGGCGATCGCCGCCGTGGTGATCGGCGGCACCAGCCTGTTCGGCGGTCGCGCCACCATCGCCGGCTCGATGGTCGCCTCGCTCATCCCGGTGATCCTCGGCACCGGGCTCGTCATTCTCGGGGTGCCGTCGTTCTACCAGCTGATCGTGGTCGGGGCGATCCTCATCGCCGCCGTCTACATCGATCATCGGAGGCGGGAGCAGCTCGACGCCTGACGCAGGGCGGCGCGGCCGCCGCCGGAAGGTCACCACAGGTCACGATAGCAACAGGGAGAATCGCGATGCGCATTTGCCTGAAATGCCTGACACTTGCCTTGGGAGCTTCCACTATCCTCGCGTCCGGCGGGGCCTTCGCCGCCGGCGAGAAGATCGAGTTCGTCGCCGGAATGGTTGGCATCCCGTTCTACACCACCATGGAATGCGGTGCCCGCGATGCCGCCAAGGAGCTCGGCGTCGAGCTGAACTGGCAGGGCGCGCCGCAGTGGGACATCAATCTCCAGATGCCGATCCTGCAGGCCGCGATCGAGCGTGATCCCGACGGGATGGTGCTGGCGCCGAACGATCCCGACGCGCTGATCAGCATCGTCGAGGACCTCGTCACCAACAAGAAGATCCCCGTGGTCACCGTCGACGGCAATCTCAGCGAGCCGGTCGACGTCCAGAACATGCGGACCGACAACATCACTGCCGGCGGCCTTGCCGCGGAAGCGATGGCCGAGGCGATCGGCGGGGCGGGTACGGTGCTCATCGTCGCGCTCAATCCGGGCGTCATCGGCAACCAGCAGCGGGCGGACGGCTTCGTCAACGTGATCAAGGAGAAATACCCCGACATCACGGTGCTGCCGATCGAATATCCCGGCTCGGACCAGAACAAGGCGGCCGAGGTTGTCGCCGCCGCGATCCAGGCCAATCCCGACCTCAAGGGCATCTACACCACGCACTCCAACGCGGCGGTCGGCACCTCCTCGGCGGTGATCGGCGCCGGAATGGGCGGCAAGATCAAGATCATCGCCTACGATGCCGACCCGCAGCAGGTGCGGGATCTGAAGGATGGGGTGTACGACGCGCTGGTCGTCCAGTCGCCCTATCTCGAAGGCTACAACTCGGTGAAGCTCGTCACCGAGATTCTTCGCGGCGAAGTCGATCCCGCGACGCTCGAGGATGTCGCCTATCCGCCGATGGTCGTCGCCACGCGCGACAATCTCGACAGCCCCGAAGTGAAGCAGGGGCTCTACGTCGACGCCTGTCCGTAGCAGGCCGGCCTCGCCGTCGGGGTGCGCTGGTGCCCCGGCGGCGGAGCCCTGTGGTTGAACACGAGTCGCAAGGGAGTGCGCCTTTGGCGGGGGATCAGGAACGCGTTGCGATCGTCACCGGTGCCGGAACCGGCATCGGGCAGGCGATCGCGCTCAGGCTCGCGGGGGCAGGCGTCCGCACCATGATCACCGGGCGCCGGAGTGCGGCGCTCGCGGACACCGTCGCCCGCGGGCCGGCGGAGAACCCGGTCGCCTCGATCGCCGCCGACATCACCGAGGCCGGCGACCGCGAGCGGATCGTGGCGGCGACGGTGGAGCGCTTCGGCCGCGTCGACATCCTCGTCAACAATGCCGGCATCGCCGCGATCGAGCCGCTGTTCTCCGCCTCGGAGGCGGAGTGGCGGCGCGTCATGGCGACCAATGTCGACGCCGCCTTCTTCATGGCGCAGGCGCTGCTGCCCGGCATGCGCGAGCGCGGCTTCGGCCGGATCGTCAATATCGGCTCGGTCTATGGCGTGCTCGGCCTCAATGCCGCGCTCTACGACGCCTTCACCGAGGAAGGGTCGTCCGGGCCCCGGCGCCAGCCTGCCTATCACACCTCCAAGGGCGCGATCCTCAACCTCACTCGCGACCTCGCCGCTGCCGTCGGCCGCTGGGGCGTCACCGTCAATACGATCAGCCCCGGCATGGTGGTCACCGAGCAGTCCGAGGGGCTGATCTCGGACGAGGTGATCAGGAGGCTCAGCGAGATGACCCCGGTCGGCCGCTTCGGCAAGCCCGAGGAGATCGCCCATGCGGTGCAGTTCCTGACCTCGGACGACGCCGCATTCATCACCGGGCAGGAGCTTCGCGTCGACGGCGGGTGGACGATTTGGTAGGGCGCGGTGACGTGATCGCCATCGCGGGGGAGCCGGGCTGATGCCGGCCGAGCAACGTCTCACCGGCGGGGTGGCGCTGGTCACCGGCGCGGCGCGCAACATCGGCGCTGCCGTTGCGACCCGGCTTGCGGCCGAAGGCGCAGCCGTCGCAGTCAACTATCACGGCGCCGACGCCCGGGACGACGCCGAGGCCGTGGTCGCGGCGATCGTGGCGGCCGGCGGCCGGGCGATGGCAGTCGCCGGCGATGTCGGCGACGAGGCGGGCGTGGCGGAGATGGTCACCGCGATCCGCGATGTACTCGGTGGCCCGACCATCCTCGTCAACAACGCTGCCGCCTCAGTCGCCGGGGCCCCGCCCTGGGACGTGGTCGGGGCGGCCGAGTGGGAGGCAGTGCTGCGCACCAATGTCACCGGCGCCTTCCTCTGCGCCCGCGCCGTCCACCCCTTCATGAAGGCGCGCGGGCGGGGGCGGATCGTCACCATGGGCTCGGTGCGGAGCCCGCTCGGGCGGCCCGGCAACATCCACTACACGACGTCGAAGTCGGCCCTCGAGGGCATGGGGCGGGTGCTCGCCCGCGAGCTCGGCACCGACGGCATCACGGTGAATACGCTGATCGTCGGCGCCATCCGGACGCCGGCCGAGGCGGCCTATGGCGACGCGGCGGCGGTCGATCGCGAGCTGCTCGCCCTCCAGTCGATCAAGCGCCGCGGCGAGCCCGAGGACATCGCCGGCGTGGTCGCGTTCCTCGCCTCCCGTGACGCCGGCTTCATCACCGGCCAGACCATCACGGTGGACGGCGGCTGGGTGATGCGCTGAGCGCGCCTCACCCGTCTGCGGGCGGCAGGCAGAGGAGGCAGCGGAGGTTGCCGCGGAGCGCCACCGCGGCCTCGGCATGGGGGATGACCCAGGTATCGCCGGCTTCGGTGGCGGTCTCGCCGTCGCCGGACTCGAGCACGCCGACGCCTTGCTCGATGATCAGCACCGAGAACGAGCGCGGCAACGCCCAGCGGCCGGACACCGTGGCCCGGAGCGCCTGGAAGAACGGCGCGGCCTCGTCGCCGAAGAGCTGGCTAACCTGGACCTCCGATGTCTCCGCGAGGCGCTTTGGCGCCGGCTGCAGGCGGGCCAGCCGCTCGGGGCCGTAGCCAGAGCAGTCGAAGCAGGCGAGGGCCGTTTCCCAGCCGAGCCCGAGGGTCGCCTGCATCGGATCGAGGCCGAAGGTTCCATACTCGGCGAGGATCGAGAACGAGGTCGGTTCCTGCAACTCGGTGATCATGACGCCGGGGCCGATCGCGTGCGGAACCCCGGCGGGAACGTAGAACACGCCGCCCGGCCGGGCCGGCAGCCGGTTCATCGCGGCGAGCATCTCGTCGACCGCCTGGGCCTCGATCCAGCGGGCCAGCTGCGCGCGGTCGACCGCCGCCTTGAAGCCGAGCCAGACGTCGCCGCCGGGACCATCGTCCATCACCACCCAGCCCTCGGTCTTGCCGAACGGCGAGGCGAGCTTCTCGGCTGCGAAGGCGCGGTCGGGATG
>JAEVZM010000539.1 GCA_023392225.1 Pseudomonadota bacterium | reverse complement strand
GTGGGGCTGTGGACCCCGGTCGACCTCGGCTCCGCCGCGGTCCAGGGGCTGCGCGCCGCTGCCGACGGGACGCGCGCTCCCGGCGACGCCTCGCTGAAGGCGGGCCGGCTCGGCACGCTCCGCATCGAGGGCAGCGCGGTGCTGCTCGGGCTGCCGTTCGTCTTCACCGCCGACAATGTCGGCGACTTCGACTTCTGAGCCGCCGGGAAGCGCTCAGTTGACCACCGGGCGGGGCTTGGGATCGGGGATGTTGACCTCGAGCGGAGCGCTGCCATTGCCGCCCCCCGGCGCCGGCGCGGCCAGCACTTCGCGGCACGCCGAGGGCAGACCGGCGAGGGTGATCGGCGGCGGCGGCTTGACCGGCTTGGCAGGCTTGTCGGCCGGCCGGTAGGGGGCGCTGCTCAGCCAGTAGCGGAGGTTCTCGCCGCAGCCATCGCCCTCCGGCACCGGGTCCTGCGCGACGCAGCCGGCGAGGCCGGGCGGGCAGGACAGGCGGACATGCAGGTGGTCGTCGTGGAGGTACCAAGGGCGGATCTTGCGCAGCCACGCGCGGTCGCGCCCGGCGGTGTCGCACAGCTCCTTCTTGACCCCGGCATTGACGAAGATCCGCTCGACCTCGGGATAGCTCGCGGCGCGCTTGACCATGCGGGTATGGGCTGGCGTCCACAGGTCCTTGCGGAGCTCGGTATTGGTGCCCTTCTTGATGTAGGAGGTGGCGCTGGTCTCCTCGCGCTGCTCGCGCGTCATGGTGTAGGGCGGCATCGGGTCGAACCAGATGTCGACGTCGAGGCCGATCTGGTGGCTGGAATGGCCGTAGGGCATCGGGCCGCCGCGGGGCTGCGACATGTCGCCGACGAGGAGCCCCGGCCAGCCGTCGAGCTTCTGGGCGTCGCTGGCATATTTCTCGATGAAGTTGACCAGCACCGGCATGCCCCACATCCGGTTCCGCGACAGCCGCATGACCTGCCAGGACGGGCCGTCATAGGGCAGGGGATCGGCGCCGGCGAGGCAGCCGCGGGCATAGGAGCCAATGCTCCGCGACTGGAGGTCGGCGGGCTGGGCGACACGGCCGAACAGCACCTTGGCAGGGTCATTGTCGGCCGCGAAGGCGGCGACCGTCGTCACGATCGCAATGAAGGTGACCAGGGCTGCGCGGAGGAGTGAGAGCATGGCGAACCGTCCCGTATTCGTCCGTCATGCTCCGCCGCGACGGTCAACGAAGCGTTAACCACGACGGAGCGCATCGTCGCCCCCGTCGCGCAAGTATCCCCGTGACGCCCGCCGAGGCAAGGGCCTAGCCCACGCCCCGGGGGAAAAGCCGCCGGCGCGGGCCGGTTGGCGATTGACGCGATCGGGCCCGGTGTCAGGATGGGACGATGCGGGCGATGGTGTTGAGACGGCCGGGGGAGAAGCTGCAGTTCGAGGACCGGCCGGTTCCCGAGCCGGGACCGACGCAGGTGCTGATCCGCGTGCTCGCCTGCGGCGTCTGCCGGACCGACCTCCATCTGGTCGACGGCGAGCTGCCGATGTGCCGCACCCCGATCGTGCCGGGGCACGAGATCGTCGGCCAGGTCGCGCAGCTGGGCTCGCGGGTCCGCGGGCTGTCGGTCGGCGAGCGGGTCGGCGTGCCGTGGCTCGGCGGCGCCTGCGGCCGCTGCCGCTTCTGCCATTCGGGCGAGGAGAACCTCTGCGACGAGGCGCGCTTCACCGGCTGCCAGATCGACGGCGGCTACCAGGAGTTCACGGTCGCGGACTATCGCTTCTGCTTCCCGATCCCGAACAGCTACGGCGACGCCGACGCCGCGCCGCTGCTCTGCGCCGGGCTGATCGGCCACCGCGCCCACCGCATGGCCGGCGCGGCGGAGCGGATCGGCATCTACGGCTTCGGCGCCGCGGCCCACATCATGGCGCAGGTGGCGCGCCACCAGGGCCAGCGCATCTTCGCCTTCACCCGCCCGGGCGACCGCGCCGGCCAGGAGTTCGCCTCCGCCTTCGGGGCGGAATGGGTGGGCGATTCCGACCGCCCGCCGCCGGAGCCGCTCGACGCCGCGATCATCTTCGCCGCGGTCGGCCCGCTGGTCCCGCAGGCGCTGAAGGCGGTGCGCAAGGGCGGCCGGGTGATCACCGCCGGCATCCACATGAGCGAGATCCCAGCGTTTCCGTATTCGGCGCTGTGGGGGGAGCGGAGCATCCGCTCGGTGGCCAACCTCACCCGCGCCGACGGCGAGGACTTCATGCGCGTCGCCGAGGAGGTGCCGATCATCACCATGGTGACGCCGATGCCGCTCGAAGCTGCCAACGACGCGCTCGACCAGATGCGCGAGGGCCGGCTCGAGGGGGCGGCGGTCCTGGTCATGGACCGGAAACGGGAGACTTCGGCCGACACGACCCTGGAAACGGTCTGACCCGCCACCCTATGGCCCGATTCCTGTAACGATAATTCCACAAGGCCGTCATCAAACGACCGTCGAGCACGCGCTATCTGACGCCCGGGCAGCTGGGGGAAGAGGAGGCGGTCATGTTCGCGACTATCGAGAATCTTCCGGACGGGGCCATCGGCTTCGAGGCGGTCGGGCGCATCACCGACGCGGACCGCCATGCGGTGCTCGAGCCGACCATCGAGACGATGCTGGAGCATGGCGGCCAGGTGCGGCTGCTCTATCTCGCCGGGCCGCGCTTCGACGGCTACGATCCCAACACGCTGCTCGACGACGCCGTGTTCGGCAGCCGCCACTTCTCGCACTTCGCCAAGATCGCCTTCCTCGCCGAGGAGGGGCCCTACCGCCGCGCCGTCGGCGCGCTCGAGGGCCTGATGCCGGGCGAGTTGAAGCTGTTTTCGGCCGGCGCGGTCGAGGACGCCAAGGCCTGGCTCGCGGAGTAGCGGGCTGAGGGTTCGCGGCGCCGTCACCCGGTCGCG
>JAEVZM010000500.1 GCA_023392225.1 Pseudomonadota bacterium | reverse complement strand
CGGCGTGGAACAGCGCCTCGCCGGCGCCATGGGCGCAGTCGCGGGCGGAGGCGAGGAGCCGCTCCTGGAATGCAGGCGACTGCTGCGACAGCCACCCCCGCGCGAGGATGCGCCTCTCGACGTCGTCCCTGTCCATCGCCCCCAAAACGCCCGTGCCCAGCGCTGGCATTGTTTGCCGATTTTTCGGCAATGCAACCTTGTCCGAACAACTAAGGGAGTCTGGTCGGCCGGTGAGGGGTGGCACCCCGCATTGCCGCGCGAAGGGTATGCGGCCGGCCGGAACCTTCACCTCTCAAGGAAACGGAAAATCGACATGGATTGCACGAGGACACTCCGAGGGATCGTCGTCGCCGTGGCGGCGATCGCGCTCAGCGGCCAGCAGGCGATGGCCTGTACTGGCATCCAGCTCACCAACAACGACGGATCGATCGTCAGCGGCCGGACGCTCGAGTTCGGCACCACGATCGAGACAAGCATTGCCGTGGTGCCGCGTGGCGAGGCATTCGTCGGCGATACGCCGCTCGGCGACGGGCTCGCCTACACCGCGAAATACGCGGCCATCGGCGTCATCGCCTATGACAACGTCAAGATTCTCGACGGCGTCAACGAGGAGGGCCTGGCGGTCGGCGCGTTCTACTTCCCGGACTTCGCCAGCTACACGCCCGCCACCGCCGAGAACCAGTCGCGGGGGATGTCGCCGGCCGACTTCCCGAACTATCTCCTGACCCAATTCGCGACCGTCGACGAGGTCCGCCAGGCGGTCGCCGGCGACGGCATCCTGGTGATGCCGACCGTGGTCCCCAACTGGGGTCCGGTCGCGCCGCCGTTCCACTATGTCGTCTACGACAAGAACGGCAACAGCATCGCCGTCGAGCCGATGGGCGGCAAGCTCGTCGTCCATGACAACCCGCTCGGGGTGATGACCAACTCGCCGGACTTCGGCTGGCACATGGTCAACCTGCGCAACTACATCGCGCTCGATCCGCGCAACGTGCCGCCGGTGACCATCGACGGGACGACCTTCTCCCAGTTCGGCCAGGGCAGCGGGATGCTCGGCCTACCGGGCGACTTCACGCCGCCGTCGCGGTTCGTCCGCGCCGCGGTGTTCAGCGCCACCGCCGTCCCCTCGGACAATGCCGAGGCGGGGATCGGACAGGTGTTCCACATCCTCAACAACTTCGACATCCCGGTCGGCGTCGCCCGCGAGGAGAGCCGCGGCGTCATCCATACCGACTACACGATGCTGACCGTCGCGCGGGACCCGCAGGCGCTGCGCTACTACTACAAGACCTATGACGACCCGACGATCCGCATGGTCGATCTCAAGACGTTCGATCTCGATGCCAAGGGCATCAAGCTGCTCAGCACCGCGGGCACGCAGTCGTTCGTCGACATGTCGTCGGACTTCAAGTAGCGCCGCCCTGCCTGAAGCAGCACCGACCTTCCCTGCCGCCGCCGTCTAGCGGCGGCAGGTTCTCACCCGGCTGCTCCCGTGCGGTGGCGACGAGGCCCCGGTCTGGCGGCCGCGCTTCCGCCGGCCCTTGCGCCAAGGGGCCCCGATCCCTTAATGATCCCCACGTTTCAATCTTCCCACCACGACGCGAGCCGTGTCCGCGCATAGCGGGCCGGCGGAGATCATCATGGCGCGCCAGTTCATCTACCACATGCAGGACCTGACCAAGGCCTATGCCGGCGGCAAGAAGGTCCTCGAGAACATCAACCTCTCGTTCTATCCCGACGCCAAGATCGGCGTGCTCGGCCCGAACGGCGCCGGCAAGTCGACGCTGCTCAGGATCATGGCCGGCATCGACAAGGAGTATGGCGGCGAGGCGTGGCTCGCCGAAGGTGCGACGGTCGGCTACCTGCCGCAGGAGCCGCAGCTCGATCCTTCCAAGGACGTGCTCGGCAACGTGATGGAGGGCGTGGCGGCCAAGAAGGCGATCCTCGACCGCTACAACGAGCTGATGATGGAGTACTCGGACGAGACGGCGGACGAGGCCGCCAAGCTCCAGGACCAGATCGACAGCCAGAACCTGTGGGATCTCGACAGCCAGGTCGAGATGGCGATGGATGCGCTGCGCTGCCCGCCGGGCGACGCCGACGTCTCCAAGCTCTCGGGCGGCGAGAAGCGCCGGGTGGCGCTCTGCAAGCTCCTCCTCTCGGCGCCGGACCTGATCCTCCTCGACGAGCCGACCAACCATCTCGACGCCGAGTCGGTGGCCTGGCTCGAGAAGCACCTCCGCGAGTTCCCGGGCTCGGTGCTGATCATCACCCACGACCGCTACTTCCTCGACAACGTCACCGGCTGGATTCTCGAGCTCGATCGCGGCCGCGGCATCCCCTACGAGGGCAACTACTCGGCCTATCTCGAGAAGAAGGCCAAGCGCATGGCGCAGGAGGGCCGCGAGGAGGCCGCCCGCCAGCGGGCGCTGGAGCGCGAGCGCGAGTGGATCTCGGCCAGCCCGCGCGCCCGCCAGGCCAAGTCGAAGGCGCGCCTGCGTGCCTATGACGAGCTCCTGAAGCGCAACGAGGAGCGCGCGCCGGGCACCGCCCAGATCATCATCCCGCCGGGCGAGCGCCTCGGCGACAACGTCATCGACGTCGAGGGCGTGTCGAAGGGCTATGGCGACCGCCTCCTGATCGACAACCTCACCTTCAAGCTGCCGCCGGGCGGCATCGTCGGCGTCATCGGCCCGAACGGCGTCGGCAAGACGACGCTGTTCCGCATGCTCACCGGGCAGGAGAAGCCCGACCAGGGCACCATAACCCTCGGCGAGACCGTCCATCTCGGCTATGTCGACCAGAGCCGCGACGACCTCGATCCCAACAAGACGGTGTGGGAGGAGATTTCCGGCGGCAACGACATCATCCGCCTCGGCAAGCGCGAGATGAACAGCCGCGCCTATGTCGGCGCCTTCAACTTCAAGGGCGGCGACCAGCAGCAGAAGGTCGGCTCGCTGTCGGGCGGCCAGCGCAACCGCGTCCACCTCGCCAAGCTGCTCAAGGAGGGCTCCAACGTCCTCCTCCTCGACGAGCCGACCAACGACCTCGACACCGAGACGCTGGCCG
Source organism: Pseudomonadota bacterium (assembly GCA_023392225.1). GTDB lineage: Bacteria > Pseudomonadota > Alphaproteobacteria > Rhizobiales > Kaistiaceae > Bauldia. Next base: position 2,964 of record JAEVZM010000500.1, on the reverse strand, counting down.
CGCTCGAGGACGCGCTCGAGGATTACGCCGGCTGCGCCGTGGTCATCAGCCACGACCGCATGTTCCTCGACCGGCTGGCGACGCACATCCTCGCCTTCGAGGGCGACAGCCATGTCGAGTGGTTCGAGGGCAACTTCGAGGAATACGAGGCCGACAAGGTGCGCCGCCTCGGCGCGGACGCGGCCAACCCGCACCGGATCAAGTACAAGCGCCTCGCGCGCGCCTGAGCCGACGCCGGAGGCGGACGAGGAACGGCCCCGTCCGCCGCGCTTGCCAAAGGCTTCTTGCCGCGAGGCTCAGAGCACCACGACGCCCTGGTGCTTGGCCTTCTCCTCGGGCTCGACGTGGATGGTGATCATCGCGTCGTGGACATGGGCGCGGAGCGCCTTCTCGATGCGGTCGCAGATGTCGTGCGCCTGCGACACCGGCATGGTTCCCTCCACCACCAGGTGAAAGTCGATGAAGGTGACGCTGCCGGCGTGCCGGGTGCGCACGTCGTGGGCCTCGATCGCGCCCTCGGCATTGGTCGAGATGATCTGGCGGATCTCGTTGAGCGTCTTCTCCGGCACCGCCTCGTCCATCAGCCCGCCGAGCGACTCGCGGATCAGCTGCCAGCCGGCCCAGAGGATGTTGACCGCGACGATCGCGGCAAGCAGCGGATCGAGCGCGGCGATGCCGGTGAGGTAGGCGGCGACGAGGCCGATGACGACGCCGATCGAGGTCACCACGTCGGTGAGGAGGTGCTTGCCGTCGGCAACCAGCGCCGGCGAGCGCCGGCGGCGCCCCTCGCGGATCAGGAACCAGCTCCAGCCGCCGTTGATCACCGAGGCGACGGCCGAGATCGCCAGGCCCTCGGCCGGCGCATCGAACATCCGCGGATCGAGATAGGCCGCCCACGCCTCGCGGAGGATGAGGATGGCGGCGATGATGATCAGCACGCCCTCCAGCACCACCGAGAAGTACTCGGCCTTGTGGTGGCCCCACGGGTGGTTGGCGTCGGCCGGGCGCGCGCTGTAGCTGATCGCGATCAGCGCGGCGGTGGAGGCGGCGACGTTGACGATGGATTCGAGCGCATCGGAGAACAGCGCCACGCTGCCCGTGACGTACCAGGCGAGCATCTTGAGGCCGAGCACCGCCAGCCCGACGAAGACGCTGATCGCGGCGATGGTCCTGATGCCGAGGGCGGAGCCGCCGCGCTTGCTGGTCGTCGTCGTCGTGGTCACGGGTCAGTCCGCCATGGTTTCGAGCGAGGCGAAGCTCTCCGCCGGCCCGGCATCCGCGAAAGGCGTCCGCACCTCGACGAAGGTGTCGGGGTAGAAACCGTTGAAACGGGTGCGGAGCGCCAGCGAGTAGGCGCCGATATGGCCGATTTCGATCCAGTCGCCGGTATCGACGTTCTGGGGGAGGTAGAACGGACGAGACAGGATGTCCACCGAGTCGCAGGTCGCACCGCACACCTTGAAGGCGGTGAGCTCGGTCGAGCCGCTGCGCTTGCGCCGCGCAGGGTCGGGCAGGAGGCGCGCGGGGAGGGTGATCTTGCCGGTCCAGGAGTCGGACAGCGACGCCCAGATGCCGTCATTGATGTAGAGGCGGCGGCCCTTCTTGAGCAGCACCCGGACGATCAGCGAGAAGCTCCGCGCCGCGATCACCCGGCCCGGCTCGGCGACCAGCGGCAGGTCGTCGAGGCCCCATTCGCGGATCTCGCCGACCACCTCGGAGATCAGCGCGGCGGTGTCGGGCGCGGGCGGCGCCTTCCGCCGCGGGTCGTGGCCATAGGGCGCCGGGAAGCCGCCGCCGATGTCGAGCATGGTGAGCGGCACGCCGGCGCGCGAGCGCACCCAGGCGGCGGAGGCCAGCGCCCGCTCGTAGGTGTCGGTGTCCTCGACCTGGCTGCCGACATGGAAGCACAGCCCGACCTTGAAGCCGATGCGGTGGATGCGCTGGCAGAGCTCGACCGCGTTGGCGGCGGTCGCGCCGAACTTCTTCGACAGCTCGTAGGCGGCGTGGCCGCGCGAGGCGAGCCGGACGAGCAGCGTGATCTCCTCGGGATCGAGGTCGAGGCCGCGCACGATCCTGAGGATCTTCGCCACCTCGTCCTCGTGGTCGAGGGCCATCACCCGGATGCCGTAGGTCTCGAGCGCCAGCCGGATGTCGGACTGGGCCTTGACCGGGTGGGTATAGATCATGCCCGCCTTCGGGGCGACGCTTCGCACCGCAGCGAACTCGGCCGGCGAGGCGACGTCGAAGGTGTCGATGCCGGCCCGGGCCAGGGCCTCCAGCACCATCGGCTCGCCATTGGTCTTCACCGCATAGGCGGTGGTGCCGGGGAAGGCGTTGCGGAAGGTCAGCGCGTCGGCAACCAGCACCTGCGGCATGAAGCAGTAGACCGGCTGGTCGGGCCGGAGCGCATAGGCCGCCTCGCGTGCGGTGTCGAAGATCTGCATGGACTCCCTGCCTCCGGTTGGTCCGGCACGCTAGCAGCCGGGTCGCGCGGCTTGAAGACACCCAAAACGCCCAGCCCGGGGCCGAGGTCACGCGATGAAAAAAAGAAAAATATTCTGTGAGGACGAAATCTCCGTCCCGGCAAGGGCTTAGCCGAGCGCGGTGGGCGAGTCACCGGCGTCTTGTGCATCGCAGCACATTTTTCCGCTTCTCAAAACATGAACGTGTATTAACATGTGTACCGTTGTGGGAAATGCGGAGGACGTTATGGCCCTTGTCCGACCACTCCACCTTGTGATGGTAGGCGCCGCGTTCCTTTTTGTTGCTGCAGTTGTGTTTGGGGCGATCTAGGCGTTCCCTGAGGTTTTTGGGTAAAGAGCTGTTGTGAGAGCCGGGCGCGCCACAGGCGTGGTGCCCGGCTTTGTTGTCTCTGGGCCCGCTCTTCTGGGGCAGTGTTTCGCCTGTTCCGACGGTCGGGCGACTCTGCACCGCCCCGGCGTGCCGCGCCCCCCGCCGCGCGAG
>JAEVZM010000495.1 GCA_023392225.1 Pseudomonadota bacterium | reverse complement strand
CCCCCCCCCCGCCCCCCCCCCGGGGGGGCCCCCCCCCCCCCCCCCGCCGCTCTCGGCGGGAGGACGCATGACGGCCAGCGCGGCGAACGATATAGAGGGGCCCCCCGGTACCCCTGTCGGCCGGGGCGCGGGCGGTCGGGCCTCCCTCGACCGCTGGGTCATCCGTGTCGTGACGGCGCTGTGGCTCGTCGGCGTCCTCCTGCCGATCCTGTCGCTGGTGGTGATCTCGTTCCTGCAAGGCCGCGGCCTCGGCTTCGTCTGGAGCTTCTCGCTTCAGGCGTACCAGAGCGTGCTGGTCGACTTCCGCATCGAGATCATGCTCCGGACGCTCCGCATCGTCGCCACCGTGACGATCATCGAGTTCCTGCTCGCCTTCCCGTTCGCTCTGTGGCTCGCCAAGGGCCTCAAGCCGGGCTGGACCAAGTCGATCCTCCTCGTCCTCCTGGTCGTGCCATTCTTCCTCTCGCCCGCCGCCCGCACCATCGTGTGGCGCTCGATCCTCGGCCGCGAGGGGCTGATCAACACCGTCCTCGTCTCATCCGGGCTGACCGACGGTCCGGTCGACTGGCTGCTGTTCTCGCAGTTCTCGATCCATCTCGGGCTCGTCGGCCCGTATTTCCCCTCGATGGTCTGGCCGCTGTTCATCTCGCTGTCGCTGATCGACGACGAGCTGCTCAATGCCAGCCGCGACCTCGGCGGCGGCGCCTGGCAGACGCTCCGCTACGTCGTCCTGCCGCTCGCCGCGCCGGGCATTGCCGCCGGGTTCCTGTTCACCGCCATCCCGATGCTCGGCGACAACGTCGTCTCGACGCTGCTCGGCGGCGGCAACGTGGCCCTGCTCGCCGAGAGCTTCGACGACCTGATCCGCGCCATGAACTTCGCCGGCGCCGCGGCGATGGCGAGCATGCTGGTGGTGTTCATCGCCGCGCTCGCCTGGCTCGGCCTTGCCCTGATGCGCCGCCGCGGCATCGGCAACGACGTGTTCGGGGGCATGCCGTCATGAGCCGGCGCAATCCCTCCGGGATCCTGACGCCGGGTGCGACCGCGCTCGCCATCGGCCTCGGCGCGGTGGCGATGGTGCTCCTCTATGCGCCGATCGTCGGGCTCGCCATCCTGTCGCTTAGCGCGCGACCGCTGACCGGCATCCCGTGGCCGTTCACCACCGAGTGGTACGGCTCGCTGTTCGTCGGCAACAACGCCAACTGGCTCGGCCCGCTCGGCACCAGCGTGGTGATCGGGCTGATCGTCTCGGTCGCCGCCACCGTGGTGGCGCTGGTCATCGGCCGGGTGCTGCCGGTGATGCGCCGGCGCGGCTCGATGCTGGTCACGTATCTGTCGGTCCTGATCCTGCCGGGCATCCTCGTCGGCATCGCGGTGCTGATCTACTACCGGGGCCTCCTCGGCCTCCGCACCGGCTTCTGGTCGGTGGTGCTGGTCCACTTCATCTGGGCGCTGCCCTTTGCCCTCCTCTGCATCCTCCTCGTCTCGGTGCGCTTCGACCGGCGGCTGCTCGATGCGGCGCGGGACCTCGGCGCCAACCGCTATCGCCAGTTCGTCGACATCGAGCTGCCGCTGCTGATGCCGGGCATCTCGGCCTCGGCGTTCTTCAGCTTCCTCCTCTCGTTCAACGAGCTGCCGCGCACGCTCTATGCCCGCGGCGGCACGATCACGCTGCCCTACTACATCTGGACGGCGTCTTCGTCGCATAGCTCCCAGGTCTCGCTGATCTATGCTCTGAGCGCGCTGATCATGATCGTCAGCTTCCTGGTCACGCTGGTCGCGATGCGGGTGCTGATGCGGTCCGACTGAGATCGGCGGGACACGTTCGATGGGGGAGATGGCCTGAGCATGGAACTGACCGGCTATAGCGACCGCTGGAGCGTCCGCCCCGGCGAGGAGATCGCCTTCCACGTCCATTGCGCCTCCGGGCGCTACGACGCGCGGCTCGTCCGCCTCCGCCACGGCGACGAGAGCTCCCGTGGCCCCGGCTTCCGCGAGACCGAGATCGCCTCCGTCCTCGACGGCAGCCACGAGGGTGCGCCCCGCGCCATCCGCAAGGGCTCCTATGGCGTCGTCGCGCTCGGCGGCCTGCTTGCCGGCCACGAGCGCCTGGTACTCAGCTTCGCCGTCTGCCCGACGTTGCCGGGCCCCGACGATCAGGGCTTCGTGACGTGGCACGATGCGGCCGCCGGCACCGGCCTTGGCGTGCTGATCGATCCCGATGGCGTGCTGGTCGTCCGCCACGGCAGCGGCACGCCGCTCCGTCTCGAGAAGCCGCTCGACCCCTGGCAGTGGTATGCGGTCGAGGTCGTCGCCGACAGCGCCGCAGCGCGCCTCACGGCGTCGGTGAAGCCGGTGCGCTGGTCGGCCCGCTTCGGCGCGGAGGAACGAGTGAGCGCTGCGCTCGGCGAGGGGACGCTCGCCGGCGGCGCGCAACTCCTCTTCGCCGCGGCGAGCCTTGCGCCGACCGCCGACGGGCCCACCCCGCAGGGCGTGTTCAACGGCAAGATCGCCCGACCGGAGATCGCCGGCGCCCGCACCGGGGCTGGCACCGAGCGACTCGCCGCCTGGGACTTCTTCGAGAAGGCGGCGACCACGGCGCTGGTCGACCGGAGCGGTGGCGGCCATCACGGCATCACCGTCAACCGGCCGGCGCGGCTGATGACCGGTCCCGGCTGGCCGTACGGCAGCGTCAGCTCGGCCCCCGGCGCCGAGACGCATGACGCGATCCACTTCCATGACGACGATGTCGCAGACGTCGGCTGGCCGGAGAGCCTCCGGCTCAAGGTTCCGGTCGACCTCCCGTCCGGGGTCTATGCGCTCCGGCTGCGGACCCCGAGCGCCGAGGACTACCTGCCGTTCTTCGTCGTGCCGCATTGCGACCGGCCGACGGCCCGGCTGGCGCTCCTCGTCCCGACGATGAGCTACCTCGCCTATGCCAACGAGTCGCTCGACGTCGCCGACACGGTGCAGCTCGCGCCGCGCCAGGACATGACCATCAACCGCGCCGCCTACGACTACGTCGCCGCCAACGGGCTCAAGAGCACCTACGACCTCCATCGCGACGGCAGCGGCATCGCCTACGGCTCGCGGCGCCGGCCGATTATCGACTTCCGGCCAAAGGCGCGCTGCCGCACCTTCGACGCCCCGCACCAGTTCGCCGCCGACCTCCACCTCGTCGACTGGCTCACGGAGAAAGGCTACGCCTTCGACGTGATCACCGATGACGTGCTCCATGCGGAGGGCGAGGGCGTGCTCGCGCCGTACCGCGCGGTGGTCACCGGCTCGCATCCGGAATACTGGACGGCGAAGATGCTCGACGCCCGCGACGCCTGGCTCGCGAAGGGCGGGCGCCTCATGTATCTCGGCGGCAACGGCTTCTACTGGGTGACCGGCGTCGCCGAGGATTCGCCCGATGTCATCGAGATCCGCCGCTACGAGGGCACCCGCTGCTGGAATGGCCGGCCGGGCGAGGAATCGCTCAGCGTCACCGGCGAGCGGAGCGGCCTCTGGCGGAGCCGGGGACGGGGCCCGCATGCCGGCGTCGGCATCGGCTTTTCGGGCCAGGGTTTCGACCGCGGCGCGCCCTACCGGCGGACGGCGGCGAGCTTCACCCCGGAGTTCGCCTGGGTGTTCGATGGCGTCGAGGGCGAGATCGTCGGCGCCGGGCCGGCGCTGGTGCTGGGGCACGGCGCGGCCGGCTTCGAGGTCGACAAGGCCGATCCGGTCGCCGGAACCCCGCCCGACACCGTGGTGCTCGCCTCGTCCGAGCCGCTCACCGACGCCTACCAGGGCGCGATCGAGACGATGATCTCGGTGCATCCCTGGACCGGCGGCTCCGACCGGCGCTCGGGGGTGCGGGCCGACATCACCTTCCTGCCGGGGCCGGAAGGCGGTGCCGTGTTCTCCGTCGGCTCGATCACCTGGTGCTCGACGCTGTCGGCGGCCGGCTATGACGGCGACACGTCGCGGATCACCGCGAACGTGCTCGACGCGTTCCTTGCCCGGACGCTGCCGGCGGCGGCCGGCTAGTCGGACTCGCCGGGCTGGAGGGTCACGTCGAGGAGGACCTCGCGGTCGGCGAAGCCGCCGTCGGCGAGGCGCTTGAGGAGCAGCGCCGCGCCCTGCTTGCCCATCTCGTAGGCGGGGGAGCGGACGGTGGTCAGGCGCGGCCGGATATACTCGGCGAAGTCGAAGGCGTTGAAGCCGGTGACCTTGACGTCGCCCGGCACCGAGAGGTGGCGGTCGAGCGCCCACATGATCGCGGCGATCGCCATCTGGTCGTTGCCGCCGAGAAAGGCGTCGGGCAGCGTGCCGCGGTCGACATAGCGGGTGATCGCGGTCTGGGTGTCGGCGAGGGCCTCGCTGCCGGAGACCACGATGTCGAAGCGGATGTCCTCGCCAGAAGCCTCGACCTCGGCCTCGACCACGGCCTGGATGCCGGCCTGGCGCTCGGCCATCGCCGGCCAGCGCTGCGACGGCGTCAGCAGCGCGAGGTGGCGCGCCCCGCGGGCGATGACGCGCTCGGCGATCAGCGCGCCGGCCCGCCGGTCGTCCTGGCGCAGCGACAGCGCATCGGCGAGGGAACTGGGGACCTCGTCCTGGAACACGAGGACCGGCTGGTCGGCGTCGGCGAGCCGCTGGTAGAGCTGGCGGCGCTCGGCGATCGAGCCCGACGGGATGACGCAGAGCGCGTCGGTCTGGTCGCGCCGGATCAGCGGCGTCTGGTCGATGGCGCCCGGACTGATGCCGGCCATCAAGAGCACGTAGCCGTGGACGCTGAGATAGTTGGAGAGGCCGGCGACGATGTTGGTGTTCATCGGATCGGCGAGGAAGCGGGGCGACTCGTCGATCATCAAGAGGCCGATGGCACGGCGCTGGGCGAGGCGCAGCCCGCGGGCGCCCTCGTTCGGCCGATAGTTGAGGCGGCGCATCACCGTCTCGACCCGCTCGCGCGTCGAGGGCGACATCATCTCCAGCCGGCCATTGGCGACGTTCGATACCGTGGTCACGGAGACGCCGGCCGCGGCGGCGATCTCGGCGAGCGTCACCCGCGCCTTCTTCCTCGACATGGCTTCCTTCGGAATTCTCGGGCCGGAGGCCCCGCCGGGTCAGGACCGCGGCATCTACTGTAAGGTTTTAGTGAGCCGTTTTGGTATAGGCAAGGAAGGTCCTTCCTGAAAATCTACAGTGGATATCCCAGCCATGACCGAGAAGCAGCGCATCGTCGACCCGCTCGCCGCCCCCAATACCGGCTCCTATTCGCCGGCCCTGCGCGTCGGCCCGCTCGTCATGGTCTCGGGACAGGGGCCGATCGACCCCGAGGGGAAGATCGTCGACGGCGATATCCGGGCGCAGACGGCTCTGACCATGGACAATGTCCGCCGTCTGATCGAGGCGGCAGGGGCCGGCATGGACGACGTCGTCAAGTGCACCTGCTACCTCGCCGACATCGCCGATTTCGACGCCTTCGACGCGGTCTACCGCCAGTATTTCCGCGACCCGCTGCCGTGCCGGACGACGGTCGAGGCCGGCCTCTCCGGAATCCGCATCGAGATCGACGCCATGGCCTATCTCGCGTCGCGCTAGGCATCTTGCGATGGCGGCGCATCCGCGCATGCTGTAGTTGAGACGCTGGGGCGTGCGAAGGAGTCCGACGATGGTCAAGCTAGTCGCCAGGCAGGCGATCGATTCGAGCCAGTTGCTTGGCGTTTCCCTGATGTTCGAGCCGGAGACGTCGTACTTCTATGCCCGCAGCAGCAGCAGCTTCCGGGTGGCGAAGAATGCCGCGAAGGAAGACCACATCCTCAAGGTCGAGGGGAAGGGCTTCAGCAGCATCTTCAGCCAGCCGACCAAGTCGGGAACGGTCGACCAGCTGACCGTCTCGCTCGACGGCGACATCGTCTACACGATCAAGAACGCCGACGTGAAGCTGAGCAAGCTCCTCGATTCCGACTTCGAGAAGGCGTCCAAGGCCCTGTTCAGCGGCGACGATACCTTCAAGGGGTCGAAGGAAGCAGACGTCTTCTACGCCGGGCGCGGCAAGGACAAGCTGCTCGGCAAGGACGGCAACGACATCCTCTATGGCGAGGGGGGACGCGACCGGCTGGACGGCGGCCCCGGCAGCGACACCCTCGACGGCGGCAAGGGCAAGGACACCTACGTCTTCAAGACCGAGCTCGACGCCGCCACCCGGATCACCAAGTTCCAGAAGGGCGAGACCATCGAGCTGTCGCACAAGGTCTACGACGCGCTCGACAAGGGGACGCTGTCGGCCGACCAGTTCTACGTCGTCGGCAGTGCCACGCCCATGGATGGCGACGATCACATCATCTACGATCCCTCGGTCGGCGACGCGGGGATCGGGGCGCTGTACTATGACGCCGACGGGAGCGGCTCGGGATCGGGTCTGGTCCTGATCGCCACGATGCAGGCGGATGCCAAGCTCGACGCGGGCAACATCCTCGTGATCTGAACGGCAGCAAAAATACGCCTGACACTTGTACGGATGGCCCGGATATACTGACGGCTCGGAGCGAAGAGCGGAGGAGGACGTCGGCGATGGGAATCCTGAGGCGCACATTGCTGGGCGCGGCGCTTGCGGTGCTGCCGCCGGGGGCGGCGCTCCACGCGCAGGAGGCCGGGGCGGACGACGAGGGCGTCGTCGTCACGCCGGCGGTCGAGCCGGATGCGCTGTTCGCGCTGAAGCGGATGGGGGAATATCTCCGCTCGCTCGACACCTTCCGGGTGAGCGCCGACACCACGCAGGACGAGGTCGCCGATACCGGCGAGAACATCGAGCTCGCGAGCCATCTCGACATCGAGGCGCGCCTGCCCGACCGGATGCGGCTCGACGTCACCTCGGACCGCAACCAGCGCCAGTACTTCTATGACGGCGAGACCGTGGTGATCTATGCGCCGGCGGTCGGCGCCTACGCCAGGTTCGCCGCCGGTACGACGATTCGCGAGGCGCTGGAGACTGCGGCGAGCCAGTACGACCTCGAGCTGCCGCTGGCCGACCTCTTCACCTGGGGCACGGCGGACGACGACAGCGACCTTCTGGTCGATGCGTTCTCCGTCGGGGTCACCCGGATGGGCGGCGAGGATTGCGAGCACTTCGTGTTTCGCCAGGAGGGGATCGACTGGCAGCTGTGGCTGCGCACCGGCGACGCGCCGCTGCCCTGCCGGGTGGTGATCACCACCACCGACGAGCCCAGCCAGCCGCGCTATGCCGCCACGCTCGACTGGACGGTCGGCATCGACCTGCCGGAGGACACCTTCCGCTTCACGCCGACCGATGGCAGCTACGAGATCGCGATCGAGCCCAGTGCCGACGAGGTGCCCAGCGCAGACGAGGAGGCAGAGTGATGACCCAGCGATCCTTGAGGCGCCTGAGCCTGGTCCTGTCGCTCGGCGTGGTGGGCGCGCTCGCCACGGTCTCGGCGAGCGAGGCCAAGCAGGTGCGCCGCGGCGCCCACGTCAACGTCAACCATCACGTCAACGTCAAGAACGTGAAGAAGAACGTCAACGTGAACGCCAAGAAGAACGTCAACGTCAACGTCAAGCGGAACGTCAACGTCCATCGCGACATCCACAACGACTGGGACCGGTACCACTACCACCCGGTCGCCACCGGCGTCGCGGTCGGCGCGGCAGCCGCGGTGACCGCTGCGGCGATCGGCTCGGTGGTCTACGCGCTGCCCTCCGGCTGCGGCTACCAGTCCGTCCACGGCGTCCGCTACTACCAGTGCGGTGGCGACTGGTACGAGCAGCGCTATTCCGGCTCGCAGCTCACCTACGTGGTGGTGCCGTCGCCCTACTAGGCGGCCGATGCGGACGATAGATGCCGGGCGGCCGGATCAGCCGGCCGCGTCGGCGATCTTGTAGTAGTCGACGTACCAGTCGATGAAGCGATTGACGCCCTCGGTGACCGAGATCTTCGGGCGATAGCCGAGATCGGCGACGAGATCGCTGGTGTCGGCGTGGGTGTCCGGCACGTCGCCGCTCTGCATGGGCAGCAGCTTCCGCTCCGACGTCCGGCCGAGGCGCGTCTCGATGGCGACGATGAAGTCCTCGAGACGCACCGGGTTGCCGTTGCCGATGTTGTAGATGCGGAACGGGGCGCGGCTGGTCGCGGGGTCCGGCCGGGCGCCGTCCCAGTCCGGGTTGGGCTTCGCCACCGCGTCGCTCGCCCGGATCACGCCCTCGACGATGTCGTCGATATAGGTGAAGTCGCGGTTGTGGTTGCCGTAGTTGTAGACCGGGATGGGCGTGCCGGAGAGGATCGCCTCGGTGAACTTGTAGGGCGACATGTCCGGCCGGCCCCAGGGGCCATAGACCGTGAAGAAGCGGAGGCCGGTCGTCGGCATCGCGAACAGCGACGAATAGGCATGCGCCATCAGCTCGTTGGCCCGCTTGGTGGCGGCATAGAGCTGGAGCGGGTGGTCGGCGATGGCATGCTCGCTGAGCGGCATCGTCGTGTTGGCGCCATAGACGCTCGAGCTCGAGGCATAGGTGAGGTGGGCGACGTGCGCGTGCCGGCAGGCCTCGAGCACGTTCAGGAAGCCGACGAGGTTGCTCTCGGCATAGCTGTACGGGTTCTCGAGGCTGTAGCGGACGCCGGCCTGGGCGGCGAGGTTGATGACCCGGTCGAAGCGGT
>JAEVZM010000452.1 GCA_023392225.1 Pseudomonadota bacterium | reverse complement strand
ATCGTGCGGCACCCCGGGGTTGCCCTGCCACGACTCCGCTGCAATAGCCTGCAAAGGTTCGCGATTCGAGAAGACCGCCGCTGCGGAGGCGTGCATGAAGAAAGTTCTGATCGGCCTTGCCGTCGTCATCGTCCTGATCGTCGGGGCGGGGTTTGCCCTGCCGATGTTCATCCCTTCGGAAACGGTCCGGGCCGAGCTCGTGGCCCGTCTCGAGGAGGCGACCGGGCGTGACGTGCGCATCGACGGGCCGATCTCGATCACCGTCCTCCCCACCGCCCAGCTCTCCGCCGGCGGCGTCGGGCTCGGCGGGCTGACCGGTGAGGGCGAGGCCTTCGCCGTCGATTCCGTCTCCTTCGGATTGAGCCTCCTGCCGCTGATCGGCGGCAATGTCGAGATCAACGGGCTGACCATCGAGCGGCCCCGCATCGTCCTCGAGTATGACGAGAACGGCGTCAGCAACTGGGGCGGACCGGCGCCGGCCAGCGCCCAGGAGAGCATCGAGGACCTGATCGCCACCGAGCCCGAGGTCGCCGATACCACGGCCGAGGTCATCACCGGCCTCGACCGCCTCTCGATCGGCCGGGTCACCATCGTTGACGGCACCTTCGTCTATCGCGACCGCCAGAGCGGCACCGAGGAGAGCATCGACGGCGTCAACCTGACCATGAGCATGCCGCGGATCACCGGCCCGGGCTCGGTCAACGGCTCGTTCCGCTACCTCGGCGTCGAGCACAAGATCGCGCTGGAGGTCGGCGAGCGCGCTGCCGCCGACCGCTTCGAGCGCATCCCGGTCGACCTCACCCTCTCGAGCGAGGGCGGCAGCGCCAACCTCGCCGGAACCGCCTTCGACGGCGACAACCTCTTCGCTGGCGCCTGGAGCGCCAAGGGCGACTCGCTCGCCGGCTTCCTTGCCGGCCTCGCCCCCCTCCCCGACGCCCCCGGCTTCGGCAAGTTCGCTCTCGAGGGCAAGCTCGTCGCCACCGGCTCCGACGTGCTCATGGAATCCTTCGCCGGCAGCATCGGCGACACCACCCTCCAGGGCGGCCTTCGCGCTGCCTACGACCGGGCGCGGCCGGGCATCGGCATGAAGCTCGCGCTCGGCAAGGTCGATCTCGACCGACTCACCGCGGCCGCCCCGGAAGGCAGCGGCGGCGGTAGCGGCAGTGCCGGCGGTAGCGAGCCGATCGACTTCTCGATGTTGGGCTATGTCGACGCCAACGTCGATCTCACCGCCGAGGAGATCGTCTCCGGCGACATGGTCGCCCGCAACCTCGGCCTCGACATCAAGCTCGCCGACCGCGTGCTCGAGGCCGGCATCCGCTCGGCCGAGATCAACGGCGCGCCGGCCACCGGCAGTCTCGTGGTCGACGCCCGCGCCGAGGTGCCGACGGTCTCCGGCACGGCCAAGATGAGTGGCGTCGACCTGCCCGCGGTCATGGCCCTTGCCGGCCAGAGCGCGCCGGTCACCGGCACCGCCGGGTTCGACGTCAAGTTCGCGACCAAGGGCGCCGACAACATCGCCCTCGCCTCGAACCTCCAGGCGAGCGGTGCCGTCACGCTCAAGAACGCCCGGGTCACCGGCCTCGACCTTGCCGAGTTCGTCGGCGGCGACAAGTCCGCCAACACGCTCGACAACATCAACGTCACCACCACCTTCCAGTCGCTCACCGCGCCGATGAAGGCCGAGGGCAGCGTCACCTGGCGCGGCACCCCGTTCGCCATCGCGGCGACCGTCGACGGCCGCCCGCTGCTGCTCGGCCGGGACGTCCCGGTCACCTTCAGCGCAAAGTCGGACCGGGTGAACCTCGGCTTCGACGGGGCGGCGAGCCTCGACGGCCTCGGCGCCGGCAAGGTCTCGCTCTCCACCGGCTCGCTCCGCGACCTGCTCGCCTGGATCGGCCAGCCGATGGAGGCGGGCCGCGGGCTTCGCCAGTTCTCGATCGCCGGCGACGTCAAGCTCGCCGTCGACAGCTTCTCCTTCGAGAACGCCAGCTTCACCTTCGACAAGTCGAGCGGCGTCGGCACCGGCAAGCTCGCCTTCGGCGGCAAGCCGACGGTGACCGCCGGCCTTGCCATGAAGGTCCTCGACGTGTCGCCCTACCTCGCCGCGGCCAAGGGCGGCGGCGGCGCTTCTGACGCCGGCGCCAACAAGGCCAGCGGCGGCGGTGGTGGTGGCGGCAGCGGAGGCGGTGGCAGTGCCGGCGGCGATACCGCGATCGACTTCTCCGGCCTCACGGCGTTCGACGCCAACCTCAACCTCAAGGCCGAGTCGATCATCGCCAACGACATCAAGATCGGCCCCTCGGCGCTGACCGCCAAGATCGAGAACGGCCGGCTCGACGCCAACCTCACCCAGATGGCGCTCTATTCCGGCACCGGCACCGGCGCGATCGCCATCGACGGCGCCGCCAAGACGCCCTCGGTCGCCGGCAGCTTCCGCCTCGCCGGGCTCGATGCGCTGGCCTTCCTCACCGACGCCATGGGCTTCACCCGGGTCGAGGGCACCGGCAACTTCGCCTTCGACCTCCAGGCGAGCGGCAACTCGACCGCCGCCCTCACCCGCTCGCTTAGCGGCAAGGGCAGCGTCGATGTCCAGAACGGCGCCATCCTCGGCATCAACATCCCGAAGATGCTGCAGTCGCTCTCGGTGCAGGCGCTGACCGGCTGGCAGCCGTCGAACGACAAGACCAAGTTCACCCAGTTCGGTGCCACCTTCAACGCCGACAAGGGCATCGTCACCAACAACGACCTGATGATCGCCGGGCCGCAGTTCCAGCTCAGCGGCGCCGGCACCATCGACCTGCCGGCGGAGACGATCAGCTACCGCCTCGCGGCCAAGATCGCCAACAAGAACGGCAAGCTCCAGGACTTCGCCGCGCCGGTGCTGATCCAGGGGCCGCTCACCAAGCCGCGGATCTTCCCCGACGTGAAGGGCATCCTCGAGAACCCGCAGGGCGCTATCAACGCCATCGAGCAGATCGGCGGCGGCGTGCTCGGCGGCCAGGGGCTCGGCAATATCGGCAACGTGCTCGGCGGCAGTGGCGACAGCGGCAAGAGCCAGGGCGGCGGCAACAAGAAGTCGCAGCAGCCCGACCAGGCGACGGACAGTGCCATGCCGGCCGAGTCCGACGGCCAGGGCGGCAAGAACAAGAGCAACAACAACAACAAGAAAAAGAACAACAACAAGAACCAGCAGCAGCAGGCGGTCGAGGACCTCATCAACGGCGTCCTCGGCGGCAACAATCAATGAGGTGGAGACTTGATTTGCGTGGCCGCCGCGCGGCCGGCTATGGGCGGCGCATGAACCGCATCGACCGCCACGGCCGCGGCGGCCTTGCCCGCCTCCGCTATCTCGACGGCGA
>JAEVZM010000432.1 GCA_023392225.1 Pseudomonadota bacterium | reverse complement strand
TCCGCTTGCCAACGGCCGCGGCAACCAGCACATTCGCCGGCGACATGCGGATCGCGCAGGATGCGGGGTCCGCGCCAAGGGGAAACGTCATCATGGTTGCTTTCGTTGCCACCACTTCGGTCGACATGCGCGACCTCAGCGAGCTCGGGCTCTTCTCGAAGTTCAAGCAGCTCAAGACGCCGTCGGTCACCGACCTGTCGAGCTTCACCGCCACCAAGGGCAAGGTGAGCATGTTCGTCACCGGTGATCACATGACCACCGTGCTGAAGAGCCCGTCGTCGGGCACCATGGACGGCGTCCAGGTCTCGGTGAACGGCAAGGTCCAGTATACGCTCAACAATCTCGGCCTCGACTTCGGCAAGACCCAGAAGACCTTCTCCGGCAATTTCGAGCCGAAGCTGTTCAAGGGCGACGACGTCATCACCGGCTCGACCCAGGCCGACAAGCTCTACGGCTTCAAGGGTGACGACACCATGACCGGCCGCGACGGCAACGACCGCATGCTGGGCGGCAAGGGCAACGACTCGCTCAACGGCAATGCCGGCGACGACAAGCTCGACGGCAACGCTGGCGCCGACCTGCTCAACGGTGGCGGCGGCAAGGACAAGCTGACCGGCGGCGGCGGCAACGACACGTTCTTCTTCAACAGCAAGACGACCAGCGCCAACTTCGACACGATCACCGACTTCAAGCACGGCAAGGACGTGATCCAGCTCGACAGCTCGGTGTTCTCCGGCCTGTCCAAGGGCGTGCTCGCCTCGAAGAACTTCGTCCTCGCCTCGAAGTATGACGGCCAGAAGAAGGTGGTCATCTACGACAAGGCGACCGGCACGCTGTCCTATGACCTCAACGGCGGCACGGGCAAGGACGCGATCTCCTTCGCCAAGGTGACCAAGGGGCTCAACATCGACAACGGCGACTTCTTCGTCGTCTGAGGATTTTCGCAACTTTATCGGCGTGGTGCCCGGCGTACCATCGCCACAAGACATCACTTCCTCGGTAGCGTCGGCGTTCTGCGTCTAGCAGTTCGGCGATGGAGGCGGAGCATTGCCCGGCGTTCCTTCATGATAGCGGTGTCTCGTTCCCGGCATCCTGACGTTTCCCGGTGCAGAGAGCACCGCCACCCCCCTCGCTGACAATTGGCGCACGGGTGGGAAGAGCAGTTCACGGCGGCAGATCCCACCCCCCTCCGTTGCATAATTAGGTTTTTATCTCTATAGTTGCATCACATGTTCTGTATCGGTATCGACGCAAAGATGCACTTCTTGGTGGAAAGATGATGCCCAGCACCGGTCCAGTTGATGCAGAAAAAGTCGCAACGCAGGACGACAAGCCTGTTCCTCCCAAGGTTCGCGAGGATCCGGCCTTCGCGCTCCGCATGGGTAACCGCGCGGCATTCTTTGTGGTCATATGCTCGATCGGCTTCGTGATCGGGATGCTTCTGATTCTCTATTTTCAACTCAACCGAATAGAGAACTCCGCTCACGTCACTGCCGTGGACGCGGCGATAGACGCTATCGTCGCGGAGCCGCTCCCCGAAGACAGCAAGATCGGACTTCTTGGGCAGTTGATAATGGAATCCGACGCACAATTCCTTCGCACTGAACGGGCCCAATCGCTTGTCGGCGCAAGACTTACTGTGATGATAATAGCAGAACTGATAGGTCTCAGCTTGGTGGTCCTCGGGGGTGCATTCATTTTTGCGCGCGTCAGGGGCGAAGGCAACGCAGAATTTCAGAAGGGCTCGGAGATAGCAGCAAAACTAGCATCGGAATTCCCTGGAATATTTCTGTGCGCGTTCGGAACTATATTAGTAATATGGGCACTTAATACATCTGTTGATGATAATTCACGAACGACGACAACAGATAGGCCATTATTCTTTCCTTCTTCCTATGAAATTAGTTCATATTCAGGAAATATCGCAAGTCGTTCTGGCAGAACCGGAGAATCCGTTGAATCTATCTGCAAGAGGGAGGCTCCAAATCCCGCGGATTGTGAATAGTTTCTCACTGATGTGGATTGGATGGAGATGTCAATGCAGCTTGCTCTCGCAATTTTCTGTGCACTTGCTCTTCAGATCGTATGCGGCGGCGCTTTCGCTGAATCCGCACTCTATCGTTCATGTCTTGCATCCCTTGAGAAGGACGATAGTAATTCCTTTTGTGGCGGCCTGGTGAAGGGGTATGGTTTAGGTTACACAGAAGGTCTTTTGTCAATTTCTTCGACGACGTCAAATGGTGTTGTGATCGGCCTTCATGGTACGGAGATTGGCGGAAATAAACCATTTGTATTCCAACCTGCCGGGGATGATTCGGACGCGCTGGTGTTTGTTCCGACGAAAAGCGACGCAAGTACGACTACTAAAATCGGAAAGGGCCCGTACAGTTTCGACCTAGGTAAGTTTAGCACAGCGCCATTATCAAGCTGGCTGCAGGATAATTCCGCGTCAGTTGACGTCAACAAGCTGGAGGCGCTGCAGGGTGCACTGGGCGAGTTTCAGGGAGACAAACCGGCGATCTACGAGATACCGACGTTGGGAGATAGGTAGCCCCGGGGGGCACCAATTCCGCCGACGGTCGCGCTTTGCGTCTACCTGATACGCGGCTGATTAGCGGCAGCAAGAACTCAGATGCACGCTTAGCCGTGCGTTCACTCACATGGTTCGCGCCACGCGACCCGCTATAGTCGCCCCTCGTGGCCGTGAAGAGCCGGGGGAGGAACTGGACGTGACCGAGAAGAAGAAACCGCTCCGCAGCGCGCGCTGGTACGCGGCCAGCGACCTGCGCTCCTTCGGCCATCGCTCGCGCACCCTCCAGATGGGCTACACCTATGAGGACTTCATGGGGAAGCCGGTCGTCGCGATCGTCAACACCTGGTCCGACATCAACCAGTGCCACGCCCACTTCCGCACCCGCGCCGAGGAGGTGAAGCGCGGCGTCTGGCAGGCCGGCGGCTTCCCGGTCGAGCTGCCGGCGATGTCGCTGTCCGAGCCCTTCGTCAAACCCTCGACCATGCTCTACCGCAACATGCTGGCGATGGAGGTGGAGGAGCTGCTTCGCTCCCACCCGGTCGACGGCGTGGTGCTGATGGGCGGCTGCGACAAGACCACCCCGGCGACCATCATGGGCGCGATCTCGATGAACCTGCCGGCGATCTTCATGCCGGCCGGGCCGATGCTGCGCGGCAACTACCACGGCAAGGTGCTCGGCTCGGGCAGCGACGTGTGGAAGTACTGGGCCGACAAGCAGGCCGGCAAGGTGTCCGACGCCGAATGGCGCGACATGGAGGCCGGCATCGCGCGGAGCTTCGGCACCTGCATGACCATGGGCACGGCGGCGACGATGATGTCGCTCGCCGACACGCTCGGGCTGACGTTGCCCGGCGCCTCCTCGATCCCCGCCGCCGATTCCGCCCACCCGCGCGTGGCGAGCCTGACCGGCCGGCGCATCGTCGAGATGATCGGCGAGGACCTCAAGCCGCGCGACGTGCTGTCGCGCGCCTCGTTCCTCAACGCGCTCGTGGTGCAGATGGCGCTCGCCGGCTCGACCAATGCGATGATCCACCTCGTCGCCATGGCGGGGCGCGCCGGCGTGCCGCTCGACCTCGACGATTTCGACCGCATCGCCCGCGAGGTGCCGGTGATCGCCAATATCCGGCCGAGCGGCGATTACCTGATGGAGGACTTCCACTATGCCGGCGGCCTGCCGGCGCTGCTCTCGGTGCTCCGCGACCATCTCGATCTCGAGGCGGCGACGGTCAGCGGCCGCCCGCTCGGCGCGATGATCGAGGGCGCCGAGGTCTACAATGACGACGTCATCCGGCCGCTCGACCGGCCGGTGTCGACGGCCGCGGGCGTCGCGATCCTCCGCGGCAACCTCGCCCCCGACGGCGCGGTGCTGAAGCCCGCCGCCGCCGAGCCGCGCCTCTTGAAGCACGCCGGCCCGGCGCTCGTCTTCCGCGACTACAACGACATGGCGGCGCGGATCGACCGCGACGACCTCGACGTCACGCCCGACCACGTCCTCGTCCTCCAGAACGCCGGCCCGGTCGGCGGCCCGGGCATGCCGGAATGGGGCATGCTGCCGATCCCGCGGAAGCTGCTCAGGGAGGGCATCCGCGACATGGTCCGCATCTCGGACGCGCGGATGAGCGGCACCAGCTACGGCGCCTGCATCCTCCACGTCGCGCCGGAGTCCTATGTCGGCGGGCCGCTCGCGGCCGTGCGCGACGGCGACATCATCGCGCTCGACGTCGAGGCCCGCACGCTGACGCTGGAGGTGCCCGAGGCGGAGATCGCCCGGCGGCTCGCCGAATGGGTGCCGCCCGACCGGAGCTTCGCGCGCGGCTACAACCGCATGTACGCCGCCCACATCACCCAGGCCGACAAGGGCTGCGACTTCGACTTCCTCGAGGGCACCGCGCCGACCCCCGAGCCGGAGATTCATTGACGCCCGTCGCCGGCTCCCGGATAACCCCTGCAACCATAGAGGAACCTCCGGGGGAAACACGCATGCCGTCGCTGCCGCTTTTCGACCTCACCGGTCGCCGCGCCTTCATCACCGGCTCGAGCCGCGGCATCGGCCTCGCCTATGCCTATGCGGTCGCCGAAGCCGGTGCCGAGGTGGTGCTCAACGCCCGGAGCGCCGACGACGTGGCGAAGGCGGTGGAGGCGATGCGCGCCGCCGGCCATGCCGCCTCCGGATATGCCTTCGACGTCGCCGATCCCGCCGCGGTCGAGGACAACATCGCCCGGATCGAAGCCGAGGCCGGCCCGATCGACATCCTCTTCAACAACGCCGGCATCCAGCGCCGCACGCCGCTCGAGGAGTTTCCGATCGAGACCTGGCGCGAGGTGATGACCATAAACCTCGACGCGGTGTTCTATGTCGGGCAGGCGGTGGCCAAGCGGATGATCCCGCGCCGCCGCGGCAAGATCATCAACACCTGCTCGCTTGGCAGCGAGATCGCCCGCGCCACCATCTCCCCCTACGTCACCTCCAAGGGCGCGGTGAAGATGCTGACCAAGGCGATGTGCGTCGAGTGGGCGAAGTACAACATCCAGGCCAATGGCATCGGCCCGGGCTACATCCGCACCGAGCTCAACACGGCGCTCAGCACCAATCCCGAGTTCAACGCCTTCATCGAGCGGCGGACGCCGGCCGGGCGCTGGGGCGAGGTCGACGAGCTGAAGGGCGCCGCGATCTTCCTCGCCGCGCCGGCCTCCGACTTCGTCAACGGCCAGATTCTCTATGTCGACGGTGGCGTGCTGAGCGCGATGTAGGCCCGCGCCGGCGGCCTCAGACCCGCTCGAAGGTGAGCAGCGTGAAGAGGTCGAAGGCCTTGACCGGCCGCCGGCCGACGAGCTTCAGCTCCGGCCGGCCGAGCACGGTGTCGATCGGGAAATCGGGCCGCCAGCCGAGCTTGGACGAGAACCGCGACAGGTGACGCTCGGCGAAGGCGCGCGGCCCCTTGTCGACCGAGAAGTGGTTGACCAGCACCACCCGCCCGCCGGGGCGGACGACGCGGACCAACTCGGCGAGCACCTGGTCGGGATGCGGGACGACGGTGATCACGAACATCGCCATCGCCGCGTCGAACGCGCCGTCGGCAAAAGCGAGCGCGCCGGCATCCATCTCGTGCAGCGCCTCGACGTGGCTGAGCCCATCCTCGGCGACGCGTTTCCGGGCCCGGTCGAGCATGTCGCGGGAGAGGTCGACGCCGGTGATGCAGTGCTTCTGGTCGTAGAGCGGCAGCGAGATCCCGGTGCCGACGCCGAGCTCGACGATCCGTGACGGCGGCAGCGCGTTCATCTCGCGCACCGCCTCGCGGCGCGGCCGGCGGGTGAAGGCGCCGAAGCTCCAGTCGTAGAACGGCGCCCAGCGGGCATAGGCGGCGACGACGTGGTCGTCGTCGATATTGGCAAGTGCCACCGGGGCGCCCGATCGGGCTGCGCTGTGTGCGGGCCGGTTCATGTTACGCCTCAAACGGCCGCGATGGCCGATTGCTCGGGAGCGACGATCTTGCGAAGCGCCTGCTCGGCCTTGCGGTCGTGCTCGGAGCGCTCGATGAAGCCGCCGCCCAGCACCCGCGCGCCGGCGGCGTCGGAATCGTAGAACACGCAGGCCTGTCCCGGCGCCACCCCGGCCTCCGCGCCGACCAGCTCGACATGGACGTGGCCGTCGTGATGGAAGACGCGGGCCGGCATCGGCGGCCGGGTCGAGCGGACCCGGGCGAACATGTCGAGGCCCTCGGCCGGGATGTCGCCCAGCTCGCCGTCGCCGAGCCAGTTGAGGCCGCGGAGGTGCAGGCGCCGCGTGGCAAGCGCATCGCGCGGGCCGACGATCACCCGGCGGCCGGCGGGATCGAGATGGACCACGTAGAGCGGCTCGCCGGTGGCGACGCCGATGCCCCGGCGCTGGCCGACCGTATAATTGATGATGCCGTCGTGGCGGCCGAGCACCCGGCCGTCGATATGGACGATGTCGCCGGCTTCGATGGCGCCCGGCTTGAGCTTCTTGATCACGTCGGCATAGCGGCCCGAGGGCACGAAGCAGATGTCCTGGCTGTCGTGCTTGTCGGCCACCGAGAGCCCGAGCTCGCGCGCCGCCTCGCGGGTCTCGGCCTTGGTCATGGCGCCGAGCGGGAAGCGGAGGAACCCGAGCTGGTCGCGGGTGGTGGCGAACAGGAAATAGCTCTGGTCGCGCTCGAGGTCGGCCGGACGGTAGAGGGCGCGCCCCTCGCCATGCGGCTCGGAGCGGACATAGTGGCCGGTGGCGAGCGCATCGGCACCGAGCTGGCGCGCCGTCTCGAGCAGGTCCGCGAACTTCACAGTCTGGTTGCAGGTGATGCACGGCACCGGCGTCTCGCCCGCCGCATAGCTGTCGGCGAACTGGTCGATCACCGCGTTCTTGAACCGCTCCTCGTAGTCGAGCGTGTAGTGCGGGATGCCGAGCGTCTCGGCGACGCGCCGGGCGTCGTGGATGTCCTGGCCGGCGCAGCAGGCACCCTTCCGGTGCGTCGCCTCGCCATGGTCGTAGAGCTGGAGCGTCATGCCGACCACGTCGTAGCCGGACGACTTGAGCAGACCCGCCACAACGGACGAATCCACGCCGCCCGACATCGCGACGACGACGCGGGTGCGGGAGGGAGTGCCGGGAAGACCGAGATCGTGGCGCATGCAAATTGGCCGGCCGCCAGCGGCCGGGCCTCGCTCCGGGAATGACGGGAGAACTATAGTCACGATCGCGCCATCTTCAAGGCAACGTATGGTGACACCCGCCACACGGCGCCCCGAGTGGCCGATCGGGGCGACCGGCGCGCGAACCGGACATCGCGGTTACCAGACTCCTTACGAGACCTTTCCGCGGACTCGGGGGAGTCTTGGCTATCCCCTTGAGATTCCGTCGAGTCTCGCCTCGGTCATCGGCGCCAAGTCTTTACAATCCTTACCGAATTGTCACCGGCCTATTAGCCGGAATTTAAGGCGCGGACGCCTACTCTCCAAGTCCTGGGACGGTCAGGAAGAGTAACGAGAGTAGAATGACCGGAGAAGTTCGTCCGCGCGTCAAGTATGTCATCGGCCCCGACGGGAGTCCGCTGACGATTGCCGATCTGCCGCCGAAGGACACCAAGCGCTGGGTGATCCGCCGCAAGGCCGAGGTGGTTGCCGCAGTACGCGGTGGCCTGCTCAGCCTCGAGGAGGCTTGCAGCCGCTATACGCTGACAGTGGAGGAGTTCCTCTCCTGGCAGCAATCCATCGACCAGCACGGGCTTGCCGGCCTGCGCACCACCCGCATCCAGCAGTACCGCGACTGACCAGTCGCGCCTGCCGGCGCCCACCCCCCGGGCGCCCGGAATCCCAATGAAATCTCCCGGAACCGCGCCATCGAAGGCGGTTCCACCGACAGGCCGGCCCCGGCTCACGCCTGGGACGCCATGGTCGACAGGCCCGGAAAAATGACGCATGTGGCCCCAAGGGGAGCCGGGATGCGGCCCCCGCCGAGACGGGGACACTGATCGATGGCCTTCAAGCTCGTCGAGGTCGTGACGCCGCCCGACCGGGTCCGCGCGATCGCCGCGATCTGCCCCGAGATGGGCGCCAACGACGTCCAGGTCGGCGCGCCGCTCGAGGACGGCCGGGTGCCTATCACCCTGCTGCTCGGCGAGATCGACCGCCAGGCGCTGATCGACCGGCTGCAGTCCGCGCTCGGCAAGTCCGACGACTGGCGGATCACCATCGTCCCCACCGACACCGTCATTCCGCGCGAGGACGCCGAGGAGCCGGAGAAGAAGAACGGCAAGGACGAGGAGGAGACCGAGGAGAGCCGCGAGGAGCGCCGCAAGGACGAGGAGCGCGCCTCCCGCGAGGAGCTCTACCACCTCGTCGCCGCCGGCTCGCGAAGTGACACCAACTTCTTCCTGCTCGTCTTCCTCTCGACCGTGGTCGCCACGGTCGGCCTCGAGCAGGACAGCATCACCATCCTCATCGGCGCCATGGTCATCGCGCCGCTGCTCGGCCCGAACGTCGCCTTCTCCTTCGGCGCCGCCATCGGCGACCGCGAGCTGATGTGGGACGCCGTCCGCACCGCCGTCACCGGCGTCGGCCTGGCGATCGTGATCGCCGGCCTGATCGCCCTGCTCATCCCGCCCGATCTCGGCAGCCGCGAGCTGATGGCCCGCACCTCGCTCGACTATGCCGGCATCGCGCTGGCGCTGGCCTCCGGTGCCGCAGCGGCGCTGTCGGTGACGACGGGCCTGTCGAGCACGCTGGTCGGCGTCATGGTCGCGGTCGCGCTGCTGCCGCCGGCGGCGACGCTCGGCATGATGCTCGCCGCCCGTGAATGGTACCTCGCCACCGGCGCCGGCATGCTGCTCGCCGGCAATGTCGCCTGCGTCAACCTCTCGGCCCAGGTCGTGTTCGTCGCCAAGGGCATCAAGCCGCGGCTCTGGCAGGAGCGCAAGAACGCCCGCCGGGCGATGGCGATCAGCCTCGCCACATGGCTGACGCTGATCGTCGTGCTGGTCGCGCTGATCGCCGTCCGCCAGACCTGAGGCGATCAGACCTCTACGGCGACGCCGCGCGCCGGCACGAGGATCTCGCTGCCCGAACCGGCCATGTCGCGCTCGAAATCCTCGAGCTTGCCGTGCAGCAGGCCGAAGGTCTCGTAGTGGCAGGGGATCACCGTCTCGAAGTGGAAGAAGCGCCGGCAGGCGAGCGCGGCGAGCTTCGGCCCCATGGTGAAGCGGTCGCCGATCGGCACGATGCCGATCTGGGGCGCGTAGATCTCGTCGATCAGCTTCATCCCCTCGAAGATGCCGGTGTCGCCCATATGGAGGAGCGTGCGCTCGCCCGGGGCGCGGATCACCACCCCGCCCGGATTGCCGAGATAGACCGGGACGCCGTCGATGGTGGTCGAGGACGAGTGCCAGGCCGGCACATAGGCGATGCGGAAGGCGCCGAGGTCGAGGGCGCCGCCATGGTTGATGTGCTCGGTGCGTGCGACGCCGCGGCCCTCGAGGAGGGTGCAGACCTCCGGGTTGGCGACCAGCACCGCGCCGGTGTCGCGGCAAATCTCGGGCGCCGAGCCGATATGGTCGTCATGGCCGTGGGTGAGGACGACGTGGGTGACGCCGGCCACCGCGGCCTTCCTGTCGCCGTGGAAGGTCGGATTGTCGAGGAACGGGTCGATCAGGATGACCGCGCCCTCGACGTCGATGCGAAAGGCCGAATGGCCGAACCATGTGAGCTTCATGCTATCCCCTGACTGGTGGTCTTGGACCGTTTGTCTATTGTCGGCGGCGATGATTGACGCCCCAGCACCTTCCCGCAACCCGAACGCAGCAAGCGGCCGCGTGTTTCCAGACCGGTTTCCATGAAGCAGCCCGACCCGACCCTCGAGGACTTCAAGGCCGCGCTGCCGGCGACCGGGGCGCTGATCGGCCTCGACCTCGGCACCAAGACCATCGGCCTCGCCCTCTCCGACATAGGACGCAGCATCGCCTCGCCGCTCCTCGTCATCCGGCGGACCAAGTTCCAGGCCGACCTCGCCGAGCTGAAGCGCGAGGTCGAGCGGCACGGAGTCGTCGGGCTGGTGCTCGGCCTGCCGGTCAACATGGACGGCAGCGAAGGCCCGCGGGTGCAGTCGACCCGGGGCTTCGCCCGCAACATCGCCGGTGCCATCCCCCTCCCCCTCGCCTTCTGGGACGAGCGGCTGTCGACCGC
>JAEVZM010000336.1 GCA_023392225.1 Pseudomonadota bacterium | reverse complement strand
AGCCGCAGCGTCGCCCCCGCCGCATGGACCAGTGCCGCCTGCGGCGCCATGCCGCCGAGGCGCCGGCCGAGGTAGAGCGCGGCCAGGAGATCGCCGGTGCCGTTCGGTGCCCGCGGCACGGCGCGATGCACCACCGACACCGCCGCGTCGGCCGTGACGAGGAGGTTCGCGGTCTCGCCCGCGGGCGCGAAGGCCGACGTCACCACCACCTCGCGAACCCCCAAGGAACGCGCTGCCGCGACCAGCGCCGCATTGTCGGCGAGGGCATCGAAATCGACGCCGGCCAGGAACGCAAGCTCGAAGCGGTTCGGGGTCACGATGTCGGCGCGTCGCGCCAACGCGTGAACGGCGGTGCGGACATCCTCGCCGACATAGAAGCGGCCGGCGTCGCCGACGATCGGGTCGCAGAGCACCAGGGTCTCCGCGCCCGCGCCACGCAATCCATCGACGAGACGCCCCGAGTCCGCAACCTGCGCGGACGTGCCGAAATAGCCGGTGAGGCAGCCGGCGACCGGACCGCCCGGCGCCCGGGAGACGTCGGCGAGGAGCGCCGGATCGACGCCGATGCGGGTGCCGGGGCCGTGGCCGGGATGCCAGGGCAGGAGTACGGTCGGCACGAAAGTCACCGGGAATCCGAGCCGTTCGAGCACGAAGCAGCTCGCCCGCCCCCCGACGCTGCCGCGGGAGACGAGGCTGTTGATCACGATGACGGAAGACGAGACCGACATGAGGACACCGCAAAGCCACCGCTTCCATAGCGCGACCGGTGCCCGCCCGTCATGCCTCGAAAACCGGGTGGCGAAAATCAGGGGCTTGTGGAGTCGGCGCGGGTGGCTAGTCTCTGGCCCGGCTAGGACAGGGGGACTGAACGACGATGGCGGCCGTGCCGCGACCGCGCCGAAGTGCGCTCTACATTCCGGGATCGAACGCGCGGGCACTCGACAAGGGGCGGTCGATTGCCGCCGACGTGCTTATCCTCGACCTTGAGGACGCGGTCTCGGTCGAGGCCAAGGACATGGCGCGGGCCGCCGTGGCCGCCGCCGTGGGCGTCCATGCCTATGGCAAGCGCGAGGTGGTGGTGCGGGTCAACGGCCTCGAGACGCCGTGGATCGCCCGCGACATCGCGGCGATCGTGGCCGCCCATCCCGACGCGGTGCTGGTGCCGAAGATCTCGCGGCCGGAGGATATCCGCCGCGCCCGCGCCGCCATGCATGCCGCGCAGGCCCCGGAGGGCGTGGCGCTGTGGGCGATGATCGAGACCCCGCTCGCCGTGCTCAACGTCGCCGCGATCGCCGCCACCGCCGCATCGAACTCCGGCGTGCCGCTGGCAGCGCTGGTGATCGGCACCAATGACCTCATGACCGAGACCGGCATGCGGCCGAGCAACGGCCGGGAGGCCCTCGCCCCGGCGCTGGCGCAATGCGTCCTCGCCGCCCGGGCCTATGGCATCTCCGTGCTCGACGGCACCTTCAACGAGCTCAACAACTGGGACGGTTTCCGCGCCGAGTGCCAGCAGGGCCGCAATTTCGGCATGGACGGCAAGACGCTGATCCATCCGCGCCAGGTGCAGATCGCCAACGAGGTCTACGCCCCGACCGGCGAAGAGGTGGAGTGGGCGGAGAAGGTGCTCGCCGCCTTCCAGCGCCCGGAAAACGCCACCCGCGCCGTCATCCAGGTCGATGGCCGCATGGTCGAGCGCCTGCACGAGCGCCTGGCGCTGCGCGTGCTGGAGACCGCGACGGCCATCCTGCCGGACGACTGAGCCGCGACGCGTCTCAGACGAGGTGCCCGAAGCGGCGCATCTCGTCGAGGATCACCCGGCGCATCGTCGCCGCGTCCTTGGAGTAGTGGTTGCTGACGCCGTCGTCCCACGTCCAGTAGAAGGTGCGGTCGACGAGGCCGAAGGTGAGCACCTTCCGGTTGCCGCGCCGCTCGACCGACCAGGACGGCGGGGTGCGGCCGGGATTGTCACGGACCAGCACCAGGCCGAGGCCGATCCGGTCCTTGATGGCGCGGCAGAGCTCGTCCAGCGCCTGGAGCTTCTCGTCGATCACCCGGGGCCGCGGTGCCGGCGGAACGGCGATGCCGGGCAGCGGCAGCGGCGCCCCGATCCCGCCCGTCTCGCGCTTGTCCGCCATCGGCTAGAGCCCCGCCAACGCCCTCGCGAAATCCTCGGCCTTGAACGGCTCGAGGTCGTCCACCTGCTCGCCGACGCCGACGAAATGCACCGGCAGCTTGTACTTGGCGGCGATCGCCACGAGGATGCCACCGCGTGCCGTGCCGTCAAGCTTTGTCATCACCAGGCCGGTGACCCCGGCCCGCTTGCCGAACACCTCGACCTGGCCCAGCGCATTCTGGCCGGTCGTGGCGTCGAGGGTGAGCAGCACCGTATGTGGCGCGCTCGGGTCGACCTTGCGGATGACGCGAACCACCTTCTCGAGCTCGGCCATCAGCTCGTCTTTGTTCTGGAGCCGGCCGGCGGTGTCGATGAGGAGGACGTCAGCGCCGTCGGCCTGCGCGTCCTTGAGCGCGTCGAAGGCGAGCCCGGCCGCATCGGCTCCGGTGTCGCGGGCGACGACCTTGGAGCCGGTGCGCTCGCCCCAGATTTTCAGCTGCTCGATCGCCGCGGCGCGGAACGTGTCGCCGGCGGCGAGCACCACCTTCAGCCCGTCGTCGCGGAACTTCTGGGCCAGCTTGCCGATCGTTGTCGTCTTGCCGGTACCGTTGACCCCGACGACGAGGATGACGTGCGGCTTCCGGCCCGGATCGATGACCAGTGGCTGCGCCACCGGGCGGAGCGCCTTCTCGATCTCGGCGGCGAGCACCGCCTTCACCTCGTCCTCGCCGATCTCCTTGTCGTAGCGGCCGGCGCGGAGCGCATCGGTGATCGCCGCCGCGGTGTCGAGGCCGAGATCGGCCCGGATCAGGGTGTCCTCGAACTCCTCGAGCGCCGCGGCGTCGAGCTTCCGCTTGGTGAAGATCGAGGTGATGCTCTCGGTGATCGCGTTCGACGAGCGCGACAGTCCGGAGCGGAGGCGCTGGAACCAGCCGCCCTTCTTCGCCGGCTCGGGCTCGACGGCGACAGCCGCCGGCGGAGGAGGAGCGGCAGGCGGCTCCGTTGCGGCCGGTGCCGGTGCAATCGGCGCCGGGACGGTCGGCGTCACCGGCCGGGCAGCTTCCTCGGGGGCCGGAACGGGCACTTCGGGTGCAGGCGCCTCCGGGGCTGGCGCCGCCGGCGTGGGAGTCTCGGCCGGTGCGGGCTCTCCCTTGCCGCCGAAGACGCGACGGAAGAAGCCTTTCTGCTCAGCCATGAAACTCACTCCGGTACTGCCTGATCGCGGCCATCACGCCGCCTCGGCGAGGAGCGCCCGCGCGGTGTGGCCGGTAACCCGCGCCGCAACCACGTCGCCCGGCCGGCCGATGCCGATCTCGGCCGGCGTGAAGTGCTCGGTGCGGCCGAGGCCCTCCGTCTCGACCAGAACCTGGCGCACCGCGCCCTGCTCGGCGGCCAGATGGCGGGCGAGCGCCGCCTCGCCC
>JAEVZM010000255.1 GCA_023392225.1 Pseudomonadota bacterium | reverse complement strand
CGAGGAGGTGGCGCGCCGCACCCTGCCGGAGGCAGCCGTGGAGCATCTGCTGGAGCGCGCCCAGCGCATCGCCCGTTCGCTGGAGATGGGGTTGGTGCCGATAGAATTCCCGCCGCGGCGCCCAGCGGCTTGAGGGAGGGGCGGCGGGAAGCCCGCCGCCCCATCCCGTTCAGCTATGCGCCAGAACTGCCAGCAGCAGCAGCGCCACGATGTTGGTGATCTTGATCATCGGGTTCACGGCCGGCCCCGCGGTGTCCTTGTAGGGATCGCCGACAGTGTCACCGGTGACCGACGCCTTGTGCGCCTCAGAGCCCTTGAGGTGCTTGACGCCGTCCTTGTCGACGAAGCCGTCCTCGAAGCTCTTCTTGGCGTTGTCCCAAGCGCCGCCGCCCGTGGTCATCGAGATCGCGACGAACAGGCCGGTGACAATGACGCCGAGCAGCATCGCCCCGAGCGCCGCGAAGGCCGCATCCTTGCCCGCGATCCAGTAGATCACGAAGTAGACGACGATCGGCGACAGCACCGGTAGCAGCGAGGGGATGATCATCTCCCGGATCGCCGCCTTGGTGAGCAGGTCGACCGCGCGGCCATAGTCCGGCTTGTCGGTGCCCTTCATGATGCCCGGCTTTTCGCGGAACTGCCGGCGCACCTCCTCGACGATCGAGCCCGCCGCCCGTCCGACGGCGGTCATCGCGATGCCGCCGAACAGATAGGGCAACAGGCCGCCGAACAGCAGCCCAACCACCACGTAGGGATTGGCCAGCGAGAAGTCGGGATCGACGCCCGCGAAGTACGGGAACGCACTTGGATCCGACACGAAGTGGTCGAGGTCCGAAGTGTAGGCCGCGAACAGCACCAGAGCGCCGAGGCCGGCGGAGCCGATCGCATAGCCCTTGGTGACCGCCTTGGTGGTGTTGCCGACCGCGTCGAGGGCGTCGGTCGACTTGCGCACCTCGGCCGGCAGGCCCGCCATCTCGGCAATGCCGCCGGCATTGTCGGTAACCGGGCCGAAGGCGTCGAGGGCGACGATGATGCCGGCGATGCCGAGCATCGAGGTCACCGCGATCGCCGTGCCGAACAGGCCGGCAAGCGTGTAGGTGACGATGATGCCGGCAATGATCACGATCGCCGGCAGCGCCGTCGATTCGAGCGACACCGCAAGGCCCTGGATCACGTTGGTGCCGTGTCCCGAGACCGAGGACTGCGCGATCGACACCACCGGGCGCTTGCCGGTGGCCGTGTAGTACTCGGTGATCCAGACGATCAGGCCGGTGACCACGAGGCCGACGATGCCACAGATGAACAGGTTCGTGCCGGTGATCAGCTTGCCGTTGACGATGCCGATATCGCCCCACTTCGTGACGACATAGGTGGCGACGCCGAGGCCGACGATCGACAGGATGCCGGCCGCGATCAGGCCCTTGTAGAGCGCGCCCATGATCGACCCGTTCGAGCCGAGGCGGACGAAGAAGGTGCCGACGATCGAAGCGATGACGCAAGCCGCGCAGATGGCCAGCGGGTAGAGCATCATCGGGCCGAGCGAGGGCGTGCCGGCGAAGAAGATCGAGGCCAGCACGATGGTCGCGACCACCGTCACCGCATAGGTCTCGAAGAGGTCGGCCGCCATGCCGGCGCAATCGCCGACATTGTCGCCGACGTTGTCGGCGATGGTCGCCGGGTTGCGGGGATCATCCTCCGGGATGCCCGCCTCGACCTTGCCGACCAGGGCGGCGCCGACGTCGGCCCCCTTGGTGAAGATGCCGCCACCGAGACGGGCGAAGATCGAGATCAGCGACGCGCCGAAGCCAAGCGCCACCAGCGCGTCGATGACGATGCGGTCGCTCGGCGCGTGGCCGCCCGGACCGGTGAGGATCCAGTAGTAGACCGCGACGCCGAGGAGCGCGAGGCCGGCGACCAGGAGGCCGGTGATCGCGCCCGAGCGGAAGGCGATGTCGAGGCCGGCCGAAAGGCTCTGGCTCGCCGCCTGGGCGGTGCGCACGTTGGCCCGGACCGAAACCATCATCCCGGCGAAGCCGGCGATGCCGGACAGCACCGCGCCGATGGCGAAGCCAATGGCAACGGGGATCGAAAGGAGAAGGGCGAGGATGACGAAGACCACCACGCCGACGATGGCGATGGTGAGATACTGGCGACGAAGATAGGCGGTCGCGCCTTCCTGGATGGCGGCTGCGATCTCCTGCATGCGGGCCGAGCCCGTGTCCGATGCAAGTACCGAGCGCGCCGCCCATATCGCGTAGGCAATGGACAGCAGGCCGCAGAGAATGATGATGTACAGCAAGGTATTGTTCCCCTTCCTCCCGCCGACCCGCCAAAGGGCCGGAAGAACTCACCCGTTGAAACGCTGCATGAATCTATTCCGGCCGTGAAGCGACCCTCTAACCGCCTCACGAACCCGCGAGGATAAGACCCCGTCCGCCAGCAGGCGTCAAGGTCCCGCCCGGCAAGCTATGCGGTGCGCCGACGACGAAGGAAGAATCCGAGGGTGAGCGCCACGACGCAAATCCCGACAACGGGGAAGATGACATAGTTCACCATGTTCCAGCCGGCCGAGGTGAACAGCGAGCCGGAGCTGAACGACGCCACCGCGACCGAGCCGAAGATCAGGAAGTCGTTGAGGCCCTGGACCTTGCCACGCTCTTCGGGCCGGTAGGTCTCGGTGAGCATGGTAGTGGCGCCGATGAAGCCGAAGTTCCAGCCCAGCCCGAGCAGAATCAACGCGCCCCAGAAGTTGGCGAGGTCGATTCCGGAGACGGCGACGATCCCGCAGGCGGCAAGCAGCGCCATGCCGATGGTGACGATGACGTCGACGCCGTAGCGGGCGATCAGCGAGCCGGTGATGAAGCTCGGGCCGAACATGGCGAGCACATGCCATTGGATGCCGAGCGCGGCGTTGTCCTCGCCGAGGCCGCAGGCGACCATGGCGAGCGGCGCCGCGGTCATCACCAGCGACATCAGGCCGTAGGAGCCGACGCCGCACAGCACCGCGACGATGAAGCGGGGCTGCCGCGCGATCTCGCGTAGCGAGCGTCCGCCCGCTGCCGCGGCCCGTGGCGGCGGCATGCGCGCCTGGCCGCTGAGAAACGAGACGATCACCATGCTCAGCGCGGCCAGCACCGACATGGCGAAGAAGGCGCCGGCGAACGGGATCGGCGCCAGGAGGTCGCGGGTCAGGATGACGGTCTGCGGCCCGATGATCGCCGCGGCAATGCCGCCGATCATCACCCAGGAGATCGCCCGGGCACGGAACTTCGCGTCGCCGCTGTCGGCGGCGGCAAAGCGGTACTGCTGGGCGAAGGCGCCGGCGAAGCCGACCAGCATGAAGCCGACGACGAGACCCGGGAAGACGCCGTAGATCACCGCCAGCGCGGCGACGACGCCGCCGGCGATTCCGGCGGTCGCTCCGGAGAGAAAACCGAGCCTGCGGCCGACGGCGCGCATCAGCATGGCTGCCGGGATGGCGCCGATTGCCACGCCGAGGTTGAAGCCGCTGACCGGGAGCGTCGCCAGGGACTTGTCGGAACCGAGCAGATAGAGCCCCGCGAGCCCGCCCAGGGTGATCGCCACCGGCGGCGCCGAGCTCGCGATCGCCGAGGCCATGGCGAGAATGATGGCGTTTCGCTTCGCCTCCGCCTGCTCGGCAGTGGAGACGGAGGTGGGGTGGGCGATGCTGTCGGTCACGGGAAGGAACTCCGGGCGTGCCGGCGGACTATAGTCTCTCGTCTTCGTGAACACCAACCGCGCGGCGCTGTGACGCGGATCACTTCGGGCCACGTGGCGGTCTGCTTTGCTCATCGCGACAACTCCCCGCCGAGGGGGGCCTGCAGCAGCCGCCGGCGGGTATCGGAGACGACGCATGCGCATCGACCTCATCCAGAGTCCTGACGTCCATTCAGGCGACCGACGCAATGTCGTCGACATCCTCCTGTCCGCATTTCGCGACGATCCCCTGATCCGCGGTGTCTTTCCGTCAGACCTCGACTACGTCACGCACTTTCCGGCACTGGCGACGGCGTTCGCGGCCAATGCCCTCGCCACAGGCACCGCCGATACCGATTCCGGGGGACACGGGGCGGCGCTGTGGTTTGCGCCCGGCAGCGGCCCGGACACCGCCGCCATTCGCGCCCGGCTCGCCACAGGCCTGCCGAACCGGCGCGTCGCCCTTGCCTCCGACGGCCTCGAAATTCTCGGCCGTCTCCGGCCGGCGCGACCGCACTGGTACCTGCCCTGGCTCGGCGTCAAGCCGGAAGCGCAGGGCGCAGGGCTCGGCACCGCCCTCCTCGCCGCCGGCCTCGCCAGGGCCGACCGCGACGGCATCCCGGTCTACGCCGAGGCGACGACGCGGCGCAGCGTCGCGCTCTATGCCCGGCACGGTTTCGAGACCTGGGCTCGCATGACGCTGCCTGGATGCCCCGAGGTGATCACGTTGCTGCGGCCGGCCGGCGGCATGTCCGCCCCGCCGAGCGATCCCGCGATCTGAGCACGGGCCGGCGGCCGCCGTCGCAGTTCGGCGGCGGCAGGTCAGAAATGGACGTGGCTGGTGCGCCCGAGCCGAAGCGGGCCGTCGGCACCCTGCACCACGACCTGCGGCGCACCGGTGGAGACCGTGCCGATCCGCGTCACCGGCACCCCCGCCTCTGCGGCGCCCTCGGCAAAGGCCGCGGCGCGGTCGACCGGAACGGTGGCCAGGATCTCGTAGTCGTCGCCACCGGTCAGCACCGTCTCGAGCGCGCTGGGGTCGGCCGCGACCAGCGCCCGCGCTCCGGCTGAAAGGGGCACTGCGGCAGCATCGATCTCGGCCGAGACCCCCGACTGGCGGCAGATATGGCCGAGATCGCCGACGAGACCGTCGGAGATGTCCATCGAAGCGGTGGCGAACTTGCGGATCACCGGGGCGAGCGCGACGCGCGGCTGCGGGTGGAGGTAGCGGTCGAGGAGGTGGTCTGCGGCGCCGCCCGCCGGCATGGCGTCGATGGTGCCGAAGCGGACGCGGAGCCCGAGCGCGGCATCGCCGAGGGTGCCGGAGACGAACACTGCATTGCCATCCCGGGCGCCGTTGCGGCGGACGAGCGTGCCGATCGGGGCGCGCCCCAGCGCGGCGATCGAGACCACCGTGCCACCGGAGGCGCGGCTGGTGTCGCCGCCGAAGAGCGTCACGCCGAAGCGCGCCTGGTCCTCGGCGAGGCCGGCGGCGAAGCCGGCCACCCAGTCCTCGGTCCAATCCGGCCGAAGCGCCAGCGACAGGAGGTACCCGACCGGTACCGCGCCCTTGGCGGCGAGGTCGGAAAGGTTGACGCGCAGCGCCTTCATGGCCACGGAGCGCGGAGGATCGTCGGGCAGGTAGTGGACGCTCTCGGCGATGAGATCGGCCTTGAGCACGACCTCCTCGCCATGGGGCGGGTTGTAGACGGCGGCATCGTCGGTGAGGCTGACGGCGCCCGGGTCGCCGGCGAGCGGCCGGAAATAGCGCTCGATCAGCTCGAACTCACCGGGCCGCGACATCATCCATCCACGTCGGAAGCGCCTACCGAGAACTCCGCTGGCCGTTGCTTGCGCGCCAGCGTGTCGAGCACGGCGTTGACCATGCCGGCGACGTCGGCATCGAAGAAGGCGCGGGCGATGTCAACATACTCGCTGACCACCACCCGACCCGGCACGTCGGTGCGCACCGCGAGCTCCCAGGCGCCGGCGCGGAGGATGGCGCGCAGCGTCGCGTCGATCCGCGACAGCGGCCAGCCCGCCGACAGGCAGCCGTGCACCGCCGGATCGAGGCTGCGCTGGTCTCGCACCACGCCGGCAACGATCTCGCGGAAATAGGCGGCATCGGCATCGCGATACTGCTCGCCGTCGAGCTCCTGGCCGAGGCGGAAGGACTCGAATTCGGCCAGGACTTCCGGCAGCGTCGTGCCGGCGATGTCGAGCTGGTAGAGCGCCTGCACCGCCGCCAGACGAGCCACGCCGCGCTGGTTGGCGGCACGCGGTGCCTTGCGTTGCGGAGGCTGGTCGGCACCCTGGCGGCGGGACATCACGCCGGCGCTCACAGGCCGAGCTTGGTGCGCAGCGCGATCATGGCCAGCGCCGCAGCCGCCGCGCCGCCGCCCTTGTCGCCCTCGCCGACCTTGGCCCGCACCCAGGCCTGGTCGCCGTTCTCGACGGTGAGGATGCCGTTGCCGACCGCGAGGCCCTCGGCCACGGCGAGGTCCATCAGCGCCCGCGCCGACTCGTTGGCGACGATGTCGTAGTGGGTGGTCTCGCCACGGATCACGCAGCCGAGGATGACGTAGCCGTCATAGGCGGTGCCGCCGTTCTCCGCCGCCTCGATGGCGATGGACACGGCCGCCGGCAGCTCGAAGCAGCCAGGCACCGAGACCCGATCATAGGTGGCGCCGGCGCGATCGAGGGCGCCCGCCGCCCCCTTCACCAGCTCGTCGGCAATATCCTCGTAGAAGCGAGCGTCGATGATCAAAAGATGCGGCACAGTCCGAACTCCCGGGGAAAACGCGGTGAGAGCAACCATGGAGCGCCCGGTCTTGTCCAGCGGGAAATGGTCCGCGCAGGTCAGGGCTGCGGCGCGCTCAGGGCTGGGCGTGCTCGACTACCCCGCCGGCGCCCAGCTCGCCGTCTCGTTGAGCCGGGCGACGTAGCGGGCCAACATGTCGACCTCGATGTTCACCCGGTCGCCGACCTTGCGCGCATTCCAGGTCGTCGCCTGGAGCGTGTGCGGGATCAAGAGGCAGTCGAAGCGGGTACCGTCGACGGCGTTGACCGTCAGCGAGGTGCCGTCGAGGCAGACCGAGCCCTTGGGTGCGACGAAGCGGGCGAGCGCCGGAGGCACGTCGAATCGAAAGCGGGTGCTCTCGCCGAGATCCTCGCGCGCGACGATGGTAGCGACGCCGTCGACATGGCCGCTGACGACATGCCCCGACAGCTCGTCGCCGATCTTCAGCGGCCGCTCGAGATTGATGCGGCTGCCGGTGTCCCAACCTCCGGCCGTCGTCACCGCCAGCGTCTCCGGCGCGGCATCGACCTCGAACAGCGTCTCGCCCTCGGGCGCAGCCTCGCGCGCCACCACGGTCAGGCAGATGCCGTTGCAGGCGATCGACCCGCCGATCGGCAGGTGCTCGAGCGCAATCCGGGAGAGGATCGACATGTGTCGCACGTCGTTCCGCTGCACGCTGGCGGAGACGGTTCCAACCTCGGTGACGATACCGGTGAACATCGTGTGGTCTGGCCTCATACCCGCCAATAGCGTCGCATCTGGTCGTCGCCGACCACTGCAGCCTCGATCTGGCGATAGCGCGGGCTGCGTTCAATCGCCGAAAGCGCATAGCCGTCCAGCGCCCGCACGCCATCGGCCCCGACCACCACCGGCGCCCGGAACAGGATCACCTCGTCGACCAGCTCGGCGCCGACCAGGGTCGAGGCGATCCGCGATCCGCCCTCGACCAGGATCCGGGTCACGTCCATCTCGCCGAGCTGGCGGAGCGCCGCGTCGAGATTGACGCCGCCCGGCCCGTCGCCGACCTCGATCACCCGCACGCCGGCCTCGCCGAGCGCGTCCTTGCGGCCGGCATCGGCCTCGGGCCCGGTGACGGCGACGACCGGCACCTCGCGACAGGTGGCGACGAGCTTCGAATCGAGCGGCAGCCGCGCGGCGGCATCGAAGATCACCCGCAGCGGCGAGCGCTTCTCGAGCCCGGGCAGGCGCACGGTCAGCCGTGGATCATCGACCCGTACCGTGCCGATGCCGACCGCAACCGCGTCGACCTCGCAGCGCAGGGCCTGAACCATGGTCAGCGCCGGCGGGCTGGTGATCATCATCCGCTCGCCCTCGCGCCGGCCGATCATGCCGTCGGCGGAGACCGCGAGCTTGAGGATGACATGCGGCCGGCCGCGGGTGACCAGCGAGAAGTGGCCGGCCATGTCGCGGGTCGCCTCGTCGCGAAGCACGCCTGTCGTCACCGCGATGCCGGCCTCCTCCAGCATCATGCGGCCATTGCCGGAGACGCGGGGATCGGGATCGTCGACGGCATAGACCACCCGGGCGATGCCGGCGGCGATCAGGGCCCCGCTGCAGGGCGGCGTCTTGCCGTGATGCGAGCACGGCTCGAGCGTCACATAGGCGGTGGCGCCGCGGGCCGCCTCGCCCGCTTCGCGGAGCGCCTCGGTCTCGGCATGCGACCGGCCGCCCGCCGCCGTCCAGCCGCGACCGACCACCACCG
>JAEVZM010000154.1 GCA_023392225.1 Pseudomonadota bacterium | reverse complement strand
CGGCGTTCGCTAGCGCTATCGTCGTCTCGGCGCGCGCGGCAAGCGGCGAGCCGGGGCGGGTCAGGGCGATGGTGGCGGCACCGAAGGACCGCGCGATCTCGACCGCATCGATCACCGGCTTGGAGCGACCGCTGTTGGAGATGGCGAGCACCGCGTCGCCGGGCTGGAGCGTCGCCGCAGACATCCGCTGCTGGTGGCCGTCGACATAGGCCGCGACGGGAATGCCGAGGCGGAACAGGCGAAGCTTGGCGTCCTCGGCCACCGCCGCCGAGCCGCCGCCCTGGCCGTAGATGTCGATCCGCCGCGCTGCCGCGAGGCGCTCGATGGCGGTGGCGACCGTGGCGGTGTCGAGCTGGTCGAGCCCGGCGCGGACGGCGTTCGCCGCGTTCATCATGACCGACTGGGCGAGCTGCCCGACATCGTCGCCGAACTCGCGGTCCGAGGTGAGATAGACGGCGGCGACAGTCAGCGTCGAGGCGAGCTGGATCTTGAAGTCGTTGTAGGAGGACGCCCCGACCGAGCGGCAGAAGCGCGTCACCGTCGGCTGGCTCACCCCGGCCCGCTCGGCCAGCTCGGCGATGGTGTGGCGGGTGGCGGCGCGGAAGTCCTGCCGCACGATCTCGGCGACCCGGCGCTCGGCCGGACTGAGCGATGGCTCGACGCGCTCGATGCGCGACACGAGGTCGATGGTCGATGAAGCGGCCGTGCCGTTCGATCGCGCGGATGGGCGACGCGGCGTCATCTCTCTGGTCCTAACCGCTTAGCCGCGGGAAGAAGCGATGGTTGAAACAAAATTACACGAAACGGAGCACGTCGCAAGCCTGCTACGTCTTGGCATGCTGCGTCTACGCTTGGCAGGCTGATGATCGAATAGGCGGAACAGTGCCGTGAAACGATCACAGAATAGTATTGAAGTCCTCGAAGATCTGTAACATCATTTCACGATCGAGTGCGGCTGGGCATCGCCGCCAGGTGTTGTCGGACGGGGCTGGTACACCATGAGCGTCACCGCGTCGAAGCCGCAGGAAGCGCCTCGGACGCGCATGGTCGTCGATCGGGCGACCCTCCACTACCAGACGAAATCGGGGCCGCTCCATGCGCTGGACGACGTCTCGCTCGAGGTGAAGGAGGGCGAGTTCCTCTGCATCATCGGGCCATCGGGCTGCGGCAAGACCACGCTCCTTTGGTCGATGGCCGGGCTGATCAAGCTCACCGGCGGCGAGATCAGCCTCGACGGGCAGCGGATCACGCGGCCCAATCCCGAGATCGCGATGATCTTCCAGGATGCCAACCTCTTGCCGTGGCGGACCGTCGAGAAGAACATCCAGCTTCCCTTCGAGCTGAAGCGGCGGGCGATGGACAAGGCGCGGATCAACAAGCTGCTCCAGCGCGTCGGTCTCGGCGGCTTCAACGACAAGTATCCGCGCGAGCTCTCCGGCGGCATGCAGCAGCGCGCTTCGATCGTGCGCAGCCTCGCGGTCGAGCCCTCGATCCTCCTCATGGACGAGCCGTTCGGCGCGCTCGACGCCTTCACCCGCGACGAGATGAACCTCCTCGTCCAGGAGATCTGGATGGAGACGGGCAAGACCATCGCCTTCGTCACCCATTCGATTCCCGAGGCGATCTTCCTCGCCGATCGCATCGTGGTGATGTCGGCGCGGCCGGGGCGCATCGCGGCGATCGTCGATGTCGACCTGCCGCGGCCACGTCGGGTCGAGATACAGACCGAGCCGGAGTTCATCCGGCGCGTGATGGACATCAAGGTGATGATCGACCACCAGCGTGGCGCCAAGCCCCACCACTCGATGATCGACTAGGGAGACGGGGCCTTGAGCGACACCGCGAATTCGGTTCCGGACTTCGGCAAGAAGGCGGGGGGCGATTCCTCCAGCATGGCGAGCGGATTGTCGGCCTCGCTCGGCGGCGGCGCCGCGCGCACCAGCCTCGAGGTGTTCGTCATCATCCTCGTCGCCGTCATCATCATCGGCGGGGCGGAGTTCCTGCTCGGCTGGTTCGAGGTGCCGCAATACGTCCTGCCCAAGCCGAGCCAGATCGCCGTGGCGCTGGTCACCGAATTCCCGAACTACTGGCCGCATGTCCTCGTCACGCTCAAGGAGCTGCTGGTCGGCTTCGCCATCGGCGCCTCGATCGGCTTCGTGCTCGCGGCGGTGATCACCCAGTTCCCCTTCGTCGAGAAGGTGGTGACGCCCTACATCCTGCTCCTCGTCACCACGCCGATGCTGGCGCTGGTGCCGCTCCTCATCCTGCGCTTCGGCTTCGGCAGCGAGCCGCGCATCATCGCGGTGGCGCTGGCCAGCGGGCCGATGGTGATGATCAACTCGGCCACCGGATTCCGCCGGGTCGATCGTGCCAAGATCGCGCTCGCCCGCTCGTTCGGCGCCAACACGCTGCAGATCTTCACCAAGATCCGCATTCCGATGGCGATGCCGATGATCGTCGTCGGCCTGATGGTCGGCTCGATCTTCGGGCTGCTGACCACCGTCGGCGCGGAGATGGTCGGCGGCGCCGAGGGGCTCGGCAACCGTCTCACCTACTATTCGTCGCTGATCCGGATGCCGCAGTTCTTCGCGATCATCCTGATCCTCGCGCTGATCGGCATATCGATCTACGTTTTCTTCTTCTGGCTGGGGAAGAAGTGGGCCAGCTGGGAGGCATGACGGGCGACTGTCCGGGCAGCCGGACGCTTCACAATCCAGGGAGAACAGACATGACCGGACAGCTTGGAAATGGCGGCCTCATGATCAGTCGCCGTCGATTGCTTACCCTCACCGCGGCCGGTGTCTCGGTCGCCACCCTCGGCGGACTCGGCAGCATCCGCCCGGCCCATGCGCAGTCCGGCACGGTGCGCTGGGTGTCGCCGCGCGGCACGGTCGAGGTGCTCGACGACTATCCCTACTGGGTCGGCAAGAAGTTCGGCTATTTCGGCGACATCGAGACCACGCTGGAGCCCGGGCCGTCGGACGCGACCGCCACCGTCAAGCTGGTCGACCAGGACCAGGCGGATGTCGGTTACCCCTCGCCGGGCGTGTTCAGCCTGGCGCTGGCGCAGGGCATTCCGCTGGTCTCCGCGTTCGAGATGGGCGGCTCCGACGTGTTCTGCTTCGCCTTCCGCAAGGGCGAGAAGCCGGCCGACATCAAGGGCCTCGAGGGCAAGACCATCGTGCTCGGCTCGGCCGGCTGGCAGTCGATCTGCGACCCGATGCTGAAGGCGGCGGGCGTCGACATCTCGACCATCAAGTATGTCGACGCGGGCTGGCCGACCTGGGGCACCGCGGTGATGCAGGGCCAGGGCGACGCCGCGCTGTCGTGGGAAGGCCTCCGCGCCCAGTGGAAAGGGCAGGGGCTCGACTTCGACTACATCCTCGGCCGCGACTTCTCCAAACTCCCGGCCAACAGCTTCGTCATCCGCAAGGCCGACTTCGAGGATGCGGCGAAGAAGGACCTCTACACCGCCTACTTCAAGGGCTGGGCCGCCGGCCTCGAGTTCGGCCAGCAGAATCCGCGGGCCGCGACGCAGATTGTCATGGAGCAGTTCCCCGGGCTCGCCTCCCAGATGGACCCGACCGTCGCCACCGAGTCGATGATGCAGCTCGCCAATGTCTATGCCGGACGCTGGGACGAGAGGGGCAAGTGGGGGTTCCACATCATCCCGAGCTGGCAGTCGTTCTTCGACGTCTCGGCCGAGATTGGCCAGATCCCGGAGGCCATCAAGGCCGAGGACGTGGTGAAGAACGACTATGTCGACGGCGCCAATGCCTTCGACGCCGCCAAGATCAAGGCCGACGCCGACGGCTTCACGCTGTCCGGCGGCTACGAGACGGTCGACGTCGAGGCGATCAAGGCGACGCTCTGATCGCAAGCGCTCCGGGGGGG
>JAEVZM010000684.1 GCA_023392225.1 Pseudomonadota bacterium | reverse complement strand
GCGATATTGAACGTTATGGACATGGTTCTCGATTCTCCCCGCCCGCGAGCCGGGCGGGTCCCTTCAGGTTGCAATACCCCATCGCTTATAGGAGGGGCGAAGCGGCGTCGAGAGCCCCGCCTGCAACCAACGGTCGACGCGCCTCAGCCGCCGCTGCGGCTGCCATCCTCGTCATCGTGGGAGAGCTCGTCGTCGTCTCCGTTCCGGGCCGCCCCGAGATTGCGCTCGATCTGGCGGAGGAGCTTGCGGAGCTTCTTGCGGTCCTTGTCGTCGATCCCGGACATCGCGTCCTTCTCGATCCGCTTCCAGACCTTGTCGATGCCCTCGATGGTGCGCCGGCCGCGCTCGGTGAGGAACACCATCGCCTGGCGGCCATCGCCCTTCGAGGCACGGCGCTCGACATAGTCCTGCGCCGCCAGCCGGCTGATCATCTTGGTGACCGTCGGCGGCTGTACGCCGAGCGCCGCGGCAAGGTCGCTCATCGACTGGCCGTCATTCTCGTCGAGGGCCTTGAGCAGCGACTCCTGGCCGCTGTGCAGCGCGATCCGTGCCAGACGGCTGCCGGAGCGCACACGATAGGCGTGCGCGGCCTGGGCCAGTCGGAAGGTCACGGTGCGGCGGTGATCGAATCCCATGCTTATGCGTCTAAGCACCGAACATGTCGGGCCAATGACAGCCGACGAAGGATCAGAACGCCTGCATGGCACTCCGCACCTTCGCCAGGAACCGGGCCCGGCTCTCCGGCGTCGAGCGATTCATGTCGTAGTGGGCATGGTAGGACACCGAGCCCCTCGGGTGAATGGTCACCCGCATGTTGCGCCGGCCGAGCTTGCGCGGCGGGTCGCCCATCAGCCAGGCCCGGAAGCGGCTGCCGCCATAGGTGCAGACGAAGGCGCACTTGCGGATGTTGTGCAGCCCCGGCGTCGCCTTGCGGTTCACCATCCGGAACGAGACGCCGGGCAGGAACACACGGTCGAAGAAGCCCTTGAGGATCGCCGGGTAGCCGAAGTTCCAGACCGGGTGCACGACGACCAGCGCCTCCGCGGCGAGCACCCGCGCGACATAGCCCTCGACGTTCCGCTGGTTCGGCCCGATCTCCTGGTAGTCGATGCGCTCCTCGCGCGACATCGCCGGCTCGAACCCCTCGGCATAGAGATCGCAGTCGTCGACCTCGTGTCCCGCGGCCGTCAGCGCCTCCACCACCGTCGCATGGACCGCGGCATTGAAGCTGGTCTCGACCGGATGGGCGAAGAGAACGAGGACACGCATCGCGAAGCGCTCCCTACCCCGCCGCCTGCTGGAGGCCGGGGAACAGATAGACCTTGTCCGTATGCCAGTCGAAATCCGGGTTCTCCCAGGCGATCATCTTGCCGGGATTGAGGAGGCCGCGCGGATCGGCCTCCTGCTTGAAGGCGAGTTGCACCGCGTCGGTCTGCTTCATGCCGCCCTCCTCGAGGGTGTAGCGGTGCGGGTTGAAGATCGGACAGCCATTGTCCTCGTGGATCGCCATGATCTCGTTCAGCCGCTCGTCGCTCGTGTAGCGGACGATCGGCAGGCCGCTGCAGCAGACATTGCCGTCGAAGCGGATGAACTCGAGGTGGCCCGGCACTTCGTCGCCGAAGATCTCGGTCATCTTGCGCACGCTCGCCACGTGATCGGGGAAGCGGTGCAGCACCTGGAGATAGGTGATCGAGGGATCGACCCGGAGCCCGCGGAGCGTGGTGTGGTTCCAGGTCATCTCGTAGACCGGCGGCAGGCCCTTCTTCTCGGCCTCGCTCGCGGTGTCGGAGCGATAGAGCACTTCGCCCTTCTCGCGGGCGAGCAGCGCCATGAGCGGGTCGACCGCGTGCGGCGCGACCATGAGCAGCACCACCGACTGGTCGCGGCGGATGAGCTTCTGGTGGCGAAGGAAATAGTCGTGCGGCACCGGCGCCGCGACGGTGGCGATCTCCTTGAAGAGGAGTCCGTCGCGATTGGCGAGGTGGTCGGCGATCTCGACCGCGCGCATGTAGTCGTCGGTGCCGACGATCACGTCGACCCAGTCATAGGCGGCATCGAGCGGCATCTCGACCTCGGTGATGATGCCGTTGGTGCCGTAGGCATGCATCACCTTGTGGAGCTCCCAGCCGGTCAGCTCGAGGACGCGCGGCTTCTCCTCCATGGTCACGACGCGGAGGCGGAGCGCGTTGCCGATGTCGCGGAGCCCGCCCCAGTTGATCGAGCCGACGCCGCCCGAGCCGCCGGCGATGAAGCCGGCGAGCGAGGCCGTGGCATAGGTCGAGGGGTGCAGCCGGAGCTCCTGGCCGCCGGGCCGGGTCTCCTTGTCGATCGCCGCGATGATGGCCCCCGGTTCGGCGACCACCCGGCCGCGCGACACCGACTTGACCGCGTTGAAATCGGCGAGGCTCAGCACCACGCCGCGCGACAACGGCATCGCCTGGCCGTAGTTGCCGGTGCCCGAGCCGCGCGGCGTCACCGGCACGCCGAGGGCGTAGCAGGCCTCGAGCACGCGGATCACCTCGGCCTCGGACTTCGGCGAGACCACGAGGTCGCCGGTGACGTGGTCGAGCTCGCGCTTGAGGATCGGCGAATACCAGAAGAAGTCCCGGCTCTTCTGCTTCACGATCGCGGGATTGTCCTCTATCTTGATTCCGTCGAGCAGGGACTTGAGGCGGTCGATGTCGGTCATGGCCGGCGGCTCCGGGTAGAGGCTTGGCAGGCAGTCACCCCGACATCCCGACGAGGTCGTCGAGCTCGCGATAGTCGGGCAGCGTGCGATCGATGGGACGGCCGGCCCGAATGACTGTGCGATCCGATTGCGGGCGGGCGAGCAGCTCGGTCCAGGTCCGGGCGCGGAACACGACGAGGTTGGCGTCGCGGCCAGCGGCGATCAGGCCGTGGCTGTCGCCCCCGCCGATGATCTCGGCCGGTGCCCGGGCGACGAGACCGGCCCAGGACGAGATGGGGTGGTCGAGATGGAGGATGCGGACCGCCTCGCGGAACACCTCGACCATGTCGAGGTCGCCATAGGCGTAGAACGGGTCGCGGGTATTGTCGGAGGCGACGGCCACCGGCACGTCGCTGGTCATCAGCTCGTGGACCAGCGTCACCCCGCGCCAGCGCGGCGTGCGGCCGGCGACGCGATCCTGCAGGTACATGTTGCACATCGGCAGCGAGACCACGGCGATACCGGCCTCGGCGACTCGCTCCATCGTGGCCGCCGCCTCGTCCGCCGGCTGGACCGCGAGCGAGCAGCAGTGGCCCGCGACGATGCGCCCCGCAAATCCGAGCCGGATGGCGGTGTCGGCGATGATCCGGAGCGAGTGGGCTTCAGGATCGCCAGTCTCGTCGACGTGGAAGTCGAGATCGAGGCCGCGCTCCATGGCGCGGCGCATCACTGCCTCGACCAGCGCATCGAGGTCCGGCACCATGTAGGTGACGCAGCCGAGCACGCCGCCATGCGCGGCCACCGTGTCGGCGAGCTCGTTGGCGTAGTCCACATCCCGCAGCAGCTCGACGCCGACGATCGACACCGCCTGAAGGTCGATGCGCCCGGCCCAATGGGCGCGCATCTCGGCGAAGGCCGGCCACGAGATCCGGTGCTGCGGCGCGACCGAATCGAGATGGGTGCGGATCAGCGACGTGCCATGGGCGTAGGCCGAGCGCAGGGCAAAATCCATGCGGCGCATCACGTCCTCGGCACTCCAGTTGGCCGAGCGGTCGTCGGCGACCGCATCGAGCGCCCCCATGAAGGTGCCGTCCGGATTGGGCTTCCGCGGCCAGATGTGCCCCTTGTCGAGATGGGTGTGCATATCGACGAAGGTGGGCCAGGCCATGCCACGCCGCAGGTCGAGGCGCGGCGCGTCCCCGCCGAAGGTCCCGGCTGCGCCGATCGCGGCTATCTTGCCGTCGGCCACCGCGATGTCGACATGGGTGAGCCCATCGGCGTCGGGCTCGATCCCAGGCGCATCGAGGAGCACGCCGGGCACCGTCGCGTCGGCGATGATGTAGCGAGGTCCATCGGGGACGCTCGCGAAGCCGCGCTCGGCCATGGCTT
Organism: Pseudomonadota bacterium; assembly: GCA_023392225.1. Classification (GTDB taxonomy): domain Bacteria; phylum Pseudomonadota; class Alphaproteobacteria; order Rhizobiales; family Kaistiaceae; genus Bauldia. The sequence continues at coordinate 1,725 of JAEVZM010000684.1, read as the reverse complement.
CAATTCTCCCGGCGGATGGCGCTCTCGTGCCACTTGCGGAGCAGGAGATGCGAGATGAGGCTGGTAGCGGCGTAGATCAGGACGCCCGTGAAGGAAAGCAGCACCAGCGCGGCGAACAGGCGCGGGATGTTGAGACGGAACTGGGATTCGAGCAGCCGGAAGGCGAGGCCGGCATTGCCGCCCGCTGTCCCGGCCGCGAACTCGGCGACCACCGCCGCGATCAGCGCCAACCCCCCGGCGATGCGCAGCCCGGCGAGGAAGAACGGCAGGGCGTTCGGCAGCTTGAGATAGAGCAGCGTCTGCCAGCGGCTGGCGCCGTAGAGCTCGAACAGGTTGAGGAGGTTGTGGTCGGTCGACTTGAGGCCCTGCGTCGTGTTGGCGAGCACCGGGAAGAAGGCGACCAGGAACGCGCAGATCAGCAACGCCTGCTGGGTGGTCGCCGTGTAGATGAGGATCAGCGGCGCGATCGCCACGATCGGCGTCACCTGCAGGATCACCGCATAGGGGAAAAAGGCGAGCTCGATCCAGCGCGACTGGACGAGCACGATCGACAGCAGGAGGCCACCGACCAGCGCGAAGATCAGCGCCAGGAAGGTGATGCGGAGCGTCACCAGGAGTGCGCGGCCGAGGATGTCCCAATCGCTGATCATCGCCTCGGCGATGCGCACCGGGCTCGGCAGCACGTAGTGCGGCACGTTGGCGAGGGTGACGTAGGCCTGCCAGGCGATCACCACCAGCGCCAGCATGACCACCGGGATCACGATGCGCAGCACACGCTCACCCGAGCGGGTCGGCGGCAGCGCCGGAGGCGCCTCCTCGCCGACCGACGCGCGCGAACGGTCCACGCCGACCGCGGTCATGGCGCACTCGCCTCCATCGCCGCATGGAGCGAATCCGAGGCGCGGCGGCAGTACTCGTTGTAGGTCTCCGACATGCGGAACGCCTCGTCGCGGGGATAGGGCGCGTCGATCGCCAGGTCGGCATGGATGCGGCCCGGGCGCGCCGCCATCACCACGATGCGGTTGGAGAGATAGACCGACTCGAACACCGAATGGGTGACGAACACCACGGTCCAGCCGAACGTCTCCCAAAGGTTCAGGAGATCGTCATTGAGCCGGAACCGGGTGATCTCGTCGAGCGCGGCGAAGGGCTCGTCCATGAGCAGCAGCTTCGGCCGGGTGACCAGTGCCCGCGCGATCGACACCCGCATCTTCATGCCGCCGGAGAGCTCGCGCGGATAGGAGTCGGCGAACTTCTCGAGGCCGACCATCTGCAGCGCCTCCATCACCCGGTCGCGCGCCGTGGCCTTGCCAACGCCCCGAAGGCGGAGCGGCAGCCAGACATTGTTGAACGCCGTCGCCCAGGGCATCAGCGTCGGCTCCTGGAAGACGAAGCCGATCTCGCGCTCGGGCCGGCCGGCCGCATGGTCGGCGGCTGCCGGCCAGTCGACCGTCCCCGCCGTCGGCTCGCCGAGGCCGGCGATGATGCGCAGCACCGTCGACTTGCCGCAGCCCGACGGGCCGAGCAGGCTCACGAACTGCCGCTCGCAGATCGTCAGGTCGACGCCGCGAAGCGCCACGGTGCCATTGGAGAACGTCTTGGAGATGTCGCGAAGCGAGACCAGCGGGCGTCCGCCCGCGTCACGCGAGCCGGCGCGCGCGAGGTCACCGGCTGTCGAAGGGGAGATGGCGGCAGGCACGCTGAGTTTCGATTCCCGTTGAGCGG
>JAEVZM010000609.1 GCA_023392225.1 Pseudomonadota bacterium | reverse complement strand
GCCGACATCGCCCTCTACCGGGCCAAGCGCTAGGGCGGCGGCCGGTTCCGCTTCTTCGAGGCGGACATGGACGCCGAGGTCAATCGCCGGGCCCGGCTCGAGCGCGATCTCCGCGAGGCCATACGCGACGGGCAGGTCGAGGTTCACTACCAGCCGATCGTGCACCTCAGCAGCCGCCGGCTGGTCGGCTTCGAGGCCCTGGCCCGCTGGACCCATGCCGAGCTCGGCCCGATCGCGCCGGAGGTCTTCGTCGGCATCGCCGAGGACGGCGGCTTCGTGACCGAGCTGTCCGACCGGCTCTTCGCCATCGCCTGCCGCGATGCCGCCACCTGGCCGGCGGGAATGACCCTCTCCTTCAACCTCGCGCGGGCCGACCTCCGCGACCGCAAGCTGGCGGCCCGCATGATGCCGGTGCTGCGCGCGGCCGGACTCGCGCCCAGCCAGGTCGAGGTCGAGATCAACGAGAACACGCTGGTCGAGGAGATCGAGGCGGCCAAGCCGGTGCTGGCCGAGCTGCACGCCGCCGGCATCCGCATCGCGCTCGACGACTTCGGAACCGGCAATTCGAGCCTCCTCCACATCCGCGAGGAGCTGTTCGACCGGATCAAGATCGACCGCTCGTTCATCGCCTCGATGAGGGTGTCGCGCGGCGATGCGGCGGTGGTGCGGGCGATCCTCGGACTGTCCCATGCCCTCGGGCTCCTGGTCACCGCCGAGGGCATCGAGGATCCCTCCCTGGTCGACGTCCTCGTCGCCGAAGGGTGCCAGGACGGGCAGGGCTTCTCCTTCAGCGCCGCGGTCACCGCCGCGGAGGCGACGGCCATGGCGTCGGCTGAGGCGGACTCTCGGCCGTTGTTTCCGGCACCGGCGCCCGAGCCGTCGCCGGCCGCGCAGTCGGGCGACTGAGCCGCGCGGGCTGCGCGGCAGGCCCCGGGACGGCTGGACCGAGCGCGCCGGCGGCGGCTAGAACGGCGCGGCGGCGCCTCGTGCCGCTGGGAAGAACGCGACATCCACGGGAGGCAGCATATGAGCCGGCAGCTTGCGCTCATCCACACGGTTCCCGGCCTGATCGCGACGTTCGAGCCGCTGGTGCGCCGCCACCTCCCGGACTGGACGCCGTTCAACATCGTTGACGAGAGTCTCCTCCGGATCAGCATCCGCGAGGGGGCGATGTCGAAGCGCACCGCCCGGCGGGTAGCCGGCTACGTGTTCTCGGCGGTCGATGCCGGGGCGGATGCGATCCTCGTCACCTGTTCCTCGATCGGAGATGCGGTCGATGCGACCGTGCCGCTCTGCCCGGTGCCACTGATGCGGGTCGACACGGGAATGGCCGAGCGCGCGGTCGAGACCGGGGCGCGGATCGGCGTCCTCGCCACCCTCTCGACGACGCTCGACCCGACCCGCGAGCTGATCGCCCGGACCGCGGCGGCGCGGGGGAGGACGCCGGCGATCACCGCGCGGGTCTGCGATGGCGCCTTCGCCGCGCTCTCGGCCGGAGGGCAGGCGGAACACGACCGGATCGTCGGCGAGAACCTCAAGGCGCTGGCGGGGGAGGTCGACGTCGTCGTGCTCGCGCAGGCGTCGATGGCGCGGGTCCTCGCCGGCCCCGACGGGGCGGGGATCACGGTGCCGGTGCTGTCGAGCCCCGAGCTCGGCGTGCTGGCGCTGAAGGCGCGCCTCGACCGCTAGAGCGGCGTAGGGGCCCGCTCTTCGCGAGGGGTCGGCGGCGCCTACTGCCAGATGTTGACGGTGGCGAGCATCCGCATCAGGTGGTCGGAGATGATCTCCTCGGCCCGCTTGCCCTTCCGCTCGGCGATCGCCTCGACCAGGGCGCCGAGGTCCTTGTGGGTCTGCTCGCGGACGGGAAGGGGCGTCGGCTTGTCGGTGTCCTTGCCGTCGAAGAGGACGGCGCGCCGGTCGTCGACGATCTCGTCCATGATCTGGATGAGGAAGCGGTTCTTGGTGGCGGCGAAGATGAGCTGGTGGAGCGCGTAGATCCGCTCCTTGAACTCGCGCCAGGTGGGCGCATCGAGGATCTCGCGGAGCGTTGCCCGCATCGCCTCGATCTCGTGCTCCTCGACCCGGTTGACGACGAGATGCATCATCGCCGGCTCGAACAGCAGCCGCCCCTCGGCGATCTCGACCAGCGTCGGCACGTGCTTGTGGGTGCCGGCACTGGTCTGGTCCATCTTCTCGAAGATCTGGCTCGCGTCCTCGGTGAGGAAGGTGCCGCTGCCGACCCGCCGGCTGATCAGGCCCTGGCGCTCCATCATCTGCAGCGCCGCCCGCACGGCGGTGCGGCTGGCGTTGAGCTGGCGGGCGAGGTCGCGCTCGTTGGGGAGCTTGGCGCCGCGGAGGATCTGCCCCTCGTGGATGCTCTTCAGGAGCGAGCGGTAGACCAGCGACGGCGTGGCGCGTTCGTTGGCGAAGATCGCGACGAGGGAATCGGCGTCGGGGTTGACGGTCATGACGGGAAGCTAGCGTGCGAGGGAGCCGGTAGCGATGGGCAGCAGGGCGGGCAATGTCAACTGATAATGCGTCATCCGGACCATTTCACCGCACCACGTCGACCGGCTGGCCGGTGCGCGCCGAGAGCGCCAGCGCGTCGAGGACGGGGATCGCGGCGAGCGCCTCGCGATAGTCCTGGACGAAGGGGGCGCCGGTCCGCACCGCCTTGACGAAATGGGCGATCTCGTCGCGGAGGTCGCCGACGATCTCGCCGTTGATCTCGGGCCAGAGGTGGGTGTCGCCGCCGGTGGTGCCGGTCTCGCCGACGATGTAGAGGCCCTGGTCGGTGACGTCGAGCGCAGCGGCGGAGCGGGTGCCGACGATCTCGAGCGCGGCGCGGTAGCCGTTCATCATGCCGTCCGGCCAGGCCCAGGAATAGTCGATGAGGCCGATGGCGCCGTTGGCGAAGTCGACCACGGCATAGAGCGCATCCTCGTTGCCGGTGCCGAGCACCTCGCGCTTGCGGGCATAGACGCGGGTGATCAGCGAGCGCGCCACCCACTGCATGGCGTCGATGTCGTGGACGCCCATGTAGAAGAGGATCGAGGAGGCGCCGCCGAGCCGCTCGGCCGTGGCCCGGATGCCGTTCCGCTTGGCCCGGACGTGGATGGGCTCGCCGAGCCGCTCCGGCGCCGCGGCGGCGTGGACCTGCACGTAACGCGGGTCGAAGCGGAGGATGTGGCCGATCATCAGGCGGACGCCCGCGGCCTCGGCGGCGGCGACGATCCGCCGGGCGCTCTCGGCGTCGTGGGCGAGCGGCTTCTCGAGGAGGATCGCCTTGCCCGCTTCGGCCGCCATCACCGCCACTTCGACGTGGTGGCGGTCGGGCAGGCAGATGCTGACCGCGTCGATGTCGGGGCGGGCGAGGAGCGCGGCCGCATCGTCCAGCCCCGCGGCGCCGGTGAGGGCGGTGACCGCGGCGCCGCGGGCCGGGTCGCGGTCGGCGCCCGCCCCCAGCTCGGGGTCGGGGGGGGGGGCGGGGATGGG
>JAEVZM010000606.1 GCA_023392225.1 Pseudomonadota bacterium | reverse complement strand
CCCTCGCCCCGGGCGGCGAGCACTCGATGGGCCGCGCGCGCGACGGCCGCGCCGCGGCGCGCGCCCGCACCGACCTCGCCACGCCCCACCAGGAGGCGCTGACGACGCCGACCCCCGAGGACGAGCGGATCGTGGCGACGCTCCGCGAGATCGAGCCGGCGCTCCGGCGGCGCGAGGCCGAGCAGGAGGAAGTGCGCAAGACCGCGGTCGAGCTTGCCCGCAAGCGCACCGAGCTCGAATCCTCGCGCGAGACCTACTACCGAGAGGGCTACGACGACCCGCGCGGCAAGTTCTCGAACGGCCCCGACATCGGCAGCGTCATCGGTGGCATGCTCGGCGGCATGCTGACCTCGCGGAACCTCAACGACGCCTTCGGCCGCGGCTGGTCCAACCCGTCGCGCGGCTCGAGCGGCGGCTCGACCTTCGGCGGCGGCATCCGCTTCCCGAGCGGCGGCTCGTCGTCCCGCCCGTCGCGGCCCTCGGCGCCGTCGCGGCCCTCGCGCCCGAGCGGCGGGTTCAGGACCGGCGGCCGGTTCTGAGGCGCAATCGCGGCTGGCTGAGCCCGCGGGCACGCGAAGGGCGTCAGTCGATCATCTCGATGATCGACAGGCCGCCGTTCATGTCGGTGAGGTAGAGCAGCCGGTTGGCATCGACGAAGACGTCGTTGGTGTGGAGGATCGGCGGGATGCCCGGCCGATGGTCGAGCATCCGCGCCGGCGGCGGCGGCACATAGGCGCCGACCTCGACCGGCTGGTAGGGATTGCGGATGTCGAAGGCCCGCACGCCGGCATTGTTGTAGGTGGCGAAGATCAGCTCCGAGGAGACGAAGCTGCCCGGCCGGTTCTCGTGGACATTGTGGGGGCCGAAGTGGCCGCCCTTGGCCACGTAGTCGCGGTCGGACGGGGTCGGGAAGGTCGAGATGCTGACCGGGTTGGACGGCTCGCGGATGTCGAAGACCCAGGTGTACTTCATGCCGTCGGCGCAGTTGGTCAGCACCGCCTCGTCGACGACGACGAGGAGGCCGCGGTCGACCAGCGGCAGGGCATTGTGCGTGCCGCCGCCATAGGGCGGGCACCAGGTGCGGTGCGCGATGAGCTTCGGCGCGCTGCGGTCGGCGATGTCGAGGAGCGTGATGCCACCGTCGCGCCAGGTGACATAAGCGGTGTCGCCGGCGACGAGGCCGTGATGGCAGGAATAGCGGAAGCGGCTCGAATCCCATGACGGCGTCTCGCCGGCCGCAAGGTTCATGCCCGGGATCCAGTAGCGCCCGACGATCGAGGGTTTCGTCGGGTCGGCCATGTCGACGATCAGGAAGACGAAGTCGCTGAAGCCGTCGAGCATCGCCGACATGTAGGCCCAGCGTCCGCCGACATACCAGATGCGATGCACGCCCACGCCCTCGACCGGCATGAAGCCGATCTCGCGGGGCTCGGCCGGATTCTTGATGTCGTAGACGCGGAAGCCGGCGGAGTATTCCTGGCTGGCGCGGAGCCCGAGCTTGTCGCTCATCGAGCCGACATAATACTTCTGCTCGTCCTGGAGGATCGCGTCGCGATAGAGGTCCTTGGCGTTGACGACGAGCAGCAGGTCGTCATGGGCCCGGAGATGCAGCGTCCAGGTATTGGGCGGCGCCGGCACGTAGGCGACCGGCTTCGGATGGCGCGGGTCGCGCACGTCGATCACCGAGAAGCCTTGCGAGAACATGTGGCCGACGATCGCGTGGCCCTTGTTGACCATGACCTGCACGCCGTCGGGCCTGCCGCCCTGGTCGGTATACCCGATCAGCCGCATGTTGCGGGCGTACTCGGCGGCGGGCAGGTCGGTCATTGCTCGGTGCTCCTGTTCTTCTCGGCGGTGAGGTAGTGCTGCTCGACGCGCCCGATGTGGGAATCCATGAGTCTGGTGGCCTTCGCGGCGTCGCCGGCGGCGATCGCCGCGACCAGCGCGACGTGATGGCCGTGCGAGGCATGGCCGTGGCCGCTCTCGGCGAAGAAGGCGTTTCGGCGCTGCCGGCTCATCAGATAGAAGGGCGTGACGACGCGGAGGAAGATGTCGTTCTGCGTGGCGCGGAAGATCGCCATGTGGAACTCGTGGTCGAGGTCGGCGATCGACTCTCCGGCCGCGAGCGCCGCCTCGGAGCGGGCGAGGATCGCGCGGAGCGCGGCGAGGTCCGCCTCGGTGCGCCGCTCGCAGGCGAGCGCGATGGCCTGCAGCTCGAGGATCTTGCGGACCTCCATCGCCTCGACCAGGGTCCGCTGGTCGAGCGGGATGCCGAGCTTGGAGTAGAGCACCAGGGTCTCGACGCTGACCTGATCCATCTCGGCGGCGAGGAAGATGCCGGAGTTCCGCCGCCGCTCGATGAACCGGCTGGCCTCGAGGAAGGCCAGCGCCTCGCGAATGACGCCACGCCCCACCGCGAAGCGACTGGTGAGGTCCCGCTCCGACGGCAGCCGCTCGCCAGCCTCGTAGCCGCGCTTCTGGATGAACGCGACGAGCTCGTTGACGACGCGAAGGGTCTGGTTGGCTTCGTCCATGGCGGCTGCTCCCTTGGGCCTCACGGGAGGATTGCCTGGCGCTGGTGCGTCACTTCCCCCCACGCACCGGTATCTCGGCATAGGCCGGTCCGTCCACAAAGGGATGGGCGCGAGCGAAGTCCTCGTCGACCTCGACGCCGATGCCCGGCGCCTCGAGCGGCGTCACCGTGCCGTCGGCTGCGACGGTGTAGGGGGTGGAGACCAGCTGGTCGCGGAACGGGTTGGGACTGGAGATGTCGCCCTCGAAATAGCCGCCGTTCTCGGTGGCGGCGAGGACATGGATGGTCACCGCCATGTTGAGCCCGGTGGTCGCGGTATGCGGGCAGAGCGGCAGCTTCCAAGCCGAGCCGAGGGCGGCGATGCGCATCACCTCGGTGATGCCGCCGGACTTCGACAGGTCGGGCTGGATGATGCCGACGTGAGCGTCCTCGATCAGCCGGTGAAACTCGAAGCGCGTGTAGTGGTTCTCGCCGGCGGCGAGCGGGACGCCGGCATGGTCGGCGCGGGCATAGCTCCGGTAGTCGTGCGGCGCGAAGGGCTCCTCGAGCCAGGCGACGCCGAGCGCGCGGAAGGCGGGCAGGGCGCGGATCGCGTCGTCGAGGGTGTAGTTGGTGTTGGCGTCGACCATGATCGTCAGGTCGTCGCCGAAGCGCTGGCGCACCGCGGTCGCACGCTCGACGTCGCGGGCGACGGTGTCGCCGCCGCGAAGCTTCACCGCGTTGTAGCCGAGGGCCATCGCCGCCGCGACCTCGTCGCAGAGCGCCGCCGGCTCGCTCCAGCCGCGCGAGACGCCGCCCGCATAGGCCTTCACCTTCCGGGCCGAGCCGCCGAGGAGCTTGTAGAGCGGCCAGCCGGTCGCCTTGCCGCGGATGTCCCACAGCGCCTGGTCGATGCCGCTCATCGCGATCGCGGTGGCGGCGCCGAGGCCGTGGCTGCGCAGCTGCATGGTGTAGATGCGGTGCCAGATGCCGACGACGTCGGTGGCGTCCGCACCGATCACGAAGTGCTTGAGGAGGCTGTTGACGACATGGGCGACGGAGCCGGCGGCGCGTCCGTGATGGGACTCGCCATAGCCGACGATGCCGCTCTCGGTGGTGACCTTGACCAGCACGGTGTCGCGGCGGAGCACCTTGCCGATGCCGAAGACGATCCCGTCCTTGACGGGGACCGACAGGGCAAAAGCTTCGACATCGACGATCTTCACTTCACTCTCCTGCTGCTAGAGCCTCTCGCCGGTGCCGGCGTCGAACAACGAGACGCGCGCCACCGGAAAACCTGCCGCCACCGGGCCCTTGCCGGGCACCGGATCCTCGGCGCTGATGCGCACGGCGAAGGACTGGCCGGCGAGCGTGGTCCAGACGAGCGTGTCGGCGCCCATCGGCTCGACCAGCTCGACCGTCGGCGCGATCCGGAGCGCCTGCCCCTCCGCCGCGGCGCCGAGCCGGATGTGCTCCGGCCGGATGCCGAGCTCGACGGCGCGGTTCGCGCCGGGGGGCGCACGGAACGGATAGCCGGCGAGCGGCACCGCCACGTCGCCGGTGCGGAACACGGGTCCCCCCGGACCGGCCTCGAGCCTGCCGGGGAGGAAGTTCATGCCGGGTGCGCCGATGAAGCCGGCGACGAAGCGGTTCTCCGGCGTCGCGTAGACCACCTCGGGATGATCGAGCTGCTGGATGACGCCGTCCTTCATCACCGCCACGCGGTCGGCGAGGGTGAGCGCCTCGATCTGGTCGTGGGTGACGTAGATCATCGTCGTGCCGAGGTCGCGGTGGAGGCGCTTGATCTCGACCCGGAGCTCGCTGCGCAGCTTGGCGTCGAGGTTGGAGAGCGGCTCGTCGAACAGGAACACCTTGACGTTCTTGACCAGCGCCCGGCCGATCGCGACGCGCTGGCGCTGGCCGCCGGAGAGGTCGGAGGGCCGCCGGTCGAGCAGCGGCTCGAGCTGGAGGATGCGGGCAGCTTCCGCCACCCGGCGGTCGATCTCGGCCTTCGGCACGCGCTGCATCATCAGCCCGAACGCCATGTTCCGGCGCACGGTCATGCGCGGATAGAGCGCGTAGGACTGGAAGACCATGCCGATATGCCGGTCCTTCGGCTGCTTCCAGGTGACGTTGTCGCCGCCGATGAAGACCTGGCCCTCGGAGATCTGGCCGAGGCCGGCGACGGCATTGAGGAGCGTCGACTTCCCGCAGCCCGAGGGACCGAGCAGGACGAGGAACTCGCCCTCGCCGATGTCGAGGTCGAGCGACTTGAGGACGGTCAGCGCGCCATAGGCGACCTTGAGGCGGCGGATCTCGATGGCATTGGCGCCGGCATTGGCGGTCATCGCGGTCATCCCTTCACCGCGCCCGCCATGATGCCGCGGACGAACCAGCGGCCCGAGGCGAAGTAGAGGACCAGCGGCACGAGGCCGGCGAGGATCGTCGCCGCCATGTCGACGTTGTATTCGCGCTCGCCGAACTGGGAGTTGACGACGTTGTTGAGGAGGACGGTGATCGGCATGTTGTCGGCCCCGGCGAAGATCAGGCCAAGGATGAAGTCGTTCCATGTGCCGGTGATCTGGATGATGAATGCGACGACGACGATCGGCACCGACATCGGCAGGAAGACGTGGCGGAACATCGCCCAGAAGCCGGCGCCATCGACCCGCGCGGCCTTGAACAGCTCGACCGGCACGCCGGCGTAGAAGTTCCGGAAGAGGAGCGTCATCAGCGGCAGGCTGAAGCAGACGTGGAGGAGGATGACGCCGGCCAGCGTGCCGAACAGCCCGACCTCTGAAGTGATGCGGACCAGCGGATAGATGAACACCTGGAGCGGGATGAAGGCGCCGGTCATCAGGACGGCGAAGACGAGATTGGCCCCGGGAAAGCGCCAGAACGAGAGCGCGTAGCCGTTGACCGCGCCGAGCGCGACCGAGGCGAGCACCGCCGGCAGCGTGATCTTGACCGAGTTGAGGAAGCCGGCGCTGACGCCGTCGCAGGTGAGGCCGCTGCAGGCGCTCGACCAGGCCTTGATCCACGGTGCCACGGTCGCGTGCGCCGGCAGCGCGAAGATCTCACCCTGGCGGATCTCGGCCATGTCCTTGAGCGAGGTGACGACCATCACGTAGAGCGGCATCAGGAAGAACGCCGCCGAGAGGACGAGGAAGACGTAGAGGGCGACCCGGCCGGCGTTGATGCCGCCGGGCGGCGGCCCGGCCGGTCCCGGTCGAAGGGGTGTCATGGCGGCCGTGCTCATACCCGGGCCCCCTTCGGCTGCCGTACATAGGCGACGTAGAGCCAGGGGATCAGGAAGACGAGGACGGCGATGAGCATCAGCGTCGCCGCCGCGGTCGCAAGGCCGATATTGCCGCGCTCGAACAGGTGGTCCATGACGAACTTCGCCGGCACCTCGGTGGCGATGCCGGGGCCGCCCATGGTCATGGCGACGACGAGGTCGTAGACCTTGACCACGGCGATCGCGAGGATCACGACGGACGTGACGATCATCGGCCGGAGCTCGGGCAGGACGATGGTGACGTAGGTCCGCCACAGCGGCACGCCGTCGACCTGTGCCGCCCGCATCATCTCGCCGTCGACGCCGCGGAGCCCGGCGAGCAGCATGACCATGACCAGGCCGGCGCCCTGCCACAGCGCGGCGATGACCAGCGCATAGATCGCCGTCGCCGGGTTGACCAGCATCTCGAATGTGAAGCCCTCGAGCCCGAGGTCGCGCACCGCCTTGCCGATGCCGAGCTGGGGATTGAGGATCCACTGCCACACCGCCCGGGTGACGATGAACGACAGCGCATAGGGGAAGAGATAGATCGTGCGCAGCGTGTTCTCGAAGCGCACCTTCTGGTCGATGAAGGCGGCGAGCAGGAAGCCGAGCACCAGGCAGCCGGCGATGTAGAGGCTGCCATAGATGAAGATGTTCTCGACCGAGACGGTCCAGCGCTCGGTCACCATCAGGCGCCGGTACTGGGCGAGGCCGACGAAATTGGTGTTGGGCAGCACCTTCGAGGAGGTGAAGGAGATGAACACGGTCCAGCCCAGGCAGCCGAGATAGATGACGATGACAAAGGCAGTGGTGGGCAGCATGGCGAGAAAGGCGGCCATGTGCGTCCTGAT